>CANJAW010000267.1:0-4396 GCA_947472215.1 Chitinophagaceae bacterium | reverse complement strand
GCAAAAATGATTTCGTTGTTATTCTTTTGAGCATAGGCAAAAGCATTGGCGAAACTTGCCTGTAATACATTTCCGGAAATTGAATTCAAGGCATTTTTTGCTTCTGTCAAATCAGCTGTTGTACCATATACTTTTGCTGACCACAAAAAGGTTTCCCCTTTCAACATGAGCGAAGCCTTTGGACTCCACTGGCTTTTTTCAGTTGGACTAGCCGAAGCGCCAAATGCGGTTATCGACTTTGCGATATCAGTTTTAATAGAAGCTAACACCTCGGCTTCTGAGGCCCTAGCTTTTCGAAGTTTAACAGGATCAGTATTGCCATTCAATACTTCCGGCTCCATTCTGAGGGGAACTCCTCCGTAGGTACGTAGTAAATGGAAATAGTAATAGGCTCTTAACCCATAGGCCTGACCAAGAAAATACTTCTTTTTTGCATCGGCCAAAAAGGTAATTGCTTCTACTCTTTGAATAAAAAGATTAAGTTGTAATATCGGGCTATAAAAACCAGCCCAACTACTCACTCCAGTAGAGTTTTCGTCAATTCTTTGTTCAATAATTGGCAACTCATTGAGGGAAGTACTCTGACGATCAATATTACTATAATTCCCACTACGCATTTCTCCCAATCGGAGAAACGAAAACTGGTTGTCTCTAAATTGTTTATGAATACCCACCATAAAATTGGTTACCTGGGCTTCATTTTGCCAAAAGTTGCCATCGCCAAAATAATCCTCGGGGGCAAGTTCCAACGTCTTTTTACAGGATGTGAAAGCCAACGCTATCATCACCACAGCTACTATATATGTAAACTTATTCATGATAAATTATTTTTTTCTGATATAATTAAAAAGTTAGGTTAGCTCCAAAAACAAACTGCGTTGGTATAATGTAAGCACCATTTTGATTTCCTGTACGCTCAGGAAAATTCAATAATTTATTGGTGATATACCCTAGATTTTGTCCTGTTGCAGTAAATTTCAATCCGTTAATTTTCGCTTTTTTCAATAAGGAAGTCGGTAAAGAATAGCTTAGCGAAACTTCTCTGAAATTTAAATAATTTGACTTCACCCAAAACATACTACTAGGTCTGTCAAAGTTTTTTGTATTCAGCTGATCGGCCCAGGCATACCTTGGATATTTTGCATTTACATTTTGAGGTGTCCAAGTGTCCATAACCAAATCCGTTGGATTAAACTCCCCTTGCATGCAACCCAATGACCACATTTGCATAAAATCTTGTTGGATATGGCCCATTGCAAAATCAACCCTTACAAAAAGTGAAAAACCCTTGTAGGATAAACTAGTATTTAAGCCACCTGTCCAACTTGGAATTTGTTTTCCTAGAGATACCTGGTCCCTGTAATCAATGGTATCGTTCTTGTCAATATCTTTCCACTTCATATCGCCCAACTGAGTTGAGATCCATCCAGCAGCAAGGGTTAATCCTCTTTGCGTAAGCAGTGAGCTACTAGCTACCCGCTTACCGGCAGAACCTCCGTACTGAACCTGCCCTGCAGCCAAATCAATTTTATTGTAGCCGGCAAGGTCAGTTGCATTTCTGATAATGCCATCACTTACATAACCAAATACCTCACCCCACTCCTGCCCTTCCTGATAGCCACCTACCCAGATAACTTTTCCAGAAACTGGATCATAAATTTGCTGACCACCTTGCCTATTGTTAGCAATTCCATTGTAAGGTAATGTCAACACGGTATTTTTATTCCAAGCAGCATTGGCACCCACCTGCCAGGTCAATGCCTTATTTTGAATAATCTTAACAGAAGCCTCTAATTCAAGTCCCTTATTTTTCATTGAGCCATTATTGGTTTTCACTCCCGAAACGCCAGAAGAGGTAGGTAATAATACACTCGCAATTTTATCTGAAGTAGTTCTGTCATAATAAGCAATGGATGCGTTGATACGGTTTTTCAGGAATCCCATATCTGCACCAATTTCAATCGTATTGGACTTCTCCCAGCGCAAAGAAGGATTGGCGATACTGGATTGAAGAAATCCAATGGTTCCAGCATAAGCTGTTTGTGATCCAAATGCACCCTGCAACTCATAAGTACCAATTCCTCCTACATTACCATTTTTACCCCAACTTCCTCGTAATTTCAAATAAGATAACCAGTCTTTTGTTGACTGCATGAATTTTTCTTTATGTGCCATCCAGCCAACTGAAAAGGCTGGGAAAGTTCCATATTGATTATCACCCAACAATCTTGAATACCCATCTCTACGGATAGTGAATGAAGCAAGGTATTTTCCATCGTAATCGTAATTAAATCGGCCAAATCCAGACATGATTCTTTCTCTGCTATGCCATGAATCTGTAGACCTTGTTTGCTGCTCTAAATTATTCTGTGTTAATGCTAGATCCTGAAAATCGGCAGTTGGAGCAAGAGAACCTCCAGCATATACACCCTTATTGTAGGAATCAAAATATTCAAAACCCGCCATTGCATTTACATTGTGTTTACTCCACAAGGTTTTTTGGTAATTCGCAATGGCATTATAGGTTTGCCGAATCGTTCTGTCAAAATTAGCTGTCGTACTCCTTGTTCTATTCCAGCCAGTATTTGGATTAGTCAAACTCATTATACCAGATCGGAAATCTTGGTTAAAGGCTTCGGTGAACGATTCATCGTACATAACCAACCCACTTACTTTAAGATATAGGTCCTTTGTTATATCAGCTCTGAAAGCTTGATTGAGGGTAAATTTATCCGATTGGTTATTTCTTTTGTACTTATCAATATTAATTGCCGGATTACCGTCACTTGCATCTCTACCCAATAGTAATTCTCCCTTCATATTAGTACCCTGCATTGTTGGAGGTGCAGAAAGCATACGTGCCCAATAGTTGGATTCACCATTTGTGAGCGACTCATCTCTCCAGGTGGCCTTTGCATATTGAAAACTACTTTCAGATTTAAACCACTTGTTAATATTGTAATCCCCATTGAAGGTAAAATTTAACCTCTTATAAAAAGTTGCTAGCGATAAACCTCCTTCATCGTAATAGCCCAAATTGGCAAAATACTTTCCCTTGTCGTTTCCGCCCGTCATGCCAAGATTATAATCCTGTGTAAGCGCTACTTTATTTAATCCATAGTCGCCATAATTAAAATCTTTATAAATCAAATCCGCATAGGTTCCTGCTGCATCATAGTTACCTGAAGCATTGGTTTTAACGGGATCTTTCATGGTCAACCAACCTGGCTTAGCCAATAACTCCTGATTAATATTATCTAAGCGCATTACACTCCAAACAGCCCTGGAATCATAATTACCATCGAGGATACTCCCTGTTATAGGATCTTTATAAACGTTACCAGTACTCCTTGGGCCTGCACCAGCCAAATTATTGGCAGCCAGTGTTCCGTTTAAGATGGCTTGTTCGGCACCTAATCTAGCCCATTTAATATAATCAGCTGCTCCTAAAAATTTATACGGAACATTCAGATAATTGGTTCCTCTATTTACTTTAAAACTTACCGCCGAAACACCCACTTTACCTCTTTTATAAGTAATTAAAATAACCCCATCACTTGCTCTTGCACCATAAATGGCTGTTGCAGATGCATCTTTCAATACTTCCATACTTTCAATCTCCTCCGGATTGATATCACTGAGTGATCCACGAAGTTGACCATCCATAATCACTAAGGGACTACCACTACCATCAAAATTGGTTCCTCCACGCAAAATGATAGAAGGCAAAGAACCCGGTCTTCCGGTGGCAGTTGAAACCCTCAAACCAGGTATGGTACCTGCCAACGCTTGAGCTGGGTTGGCACGAATGCCTGATTCCAAAAATTTCTTATCCAGTTTCGAAACGGACGCCGTTAATTTTGATCGCTTGATTGTTCCGTAACCAACCACCACCACTTCGTCAAGTTTAGCGGCTTCCATCGCTTTCAATGTAAGGGTAATTTGGTTGGAACTGCCAGCCTTCATTTGAACAGAGGTATACCCTGTAAAAGAAAAAATCAACACATCGGAAGGTAAAGCATCCAGACTAAATGTTCCGTCTGCAGCAGTCTGGGTCCCCGTTGCTTTCCCCTTTATGATAACGCTCACTCCTTGCAGTGATTGACCATCACCCTCAGAAAGTATTTTACCGGTTATTTTTTTGGTTTGCGCCCAGGAAGACGCAGAAAATAGAAAGCAAAAGGCCAAAAGCCAAACTTTCAAATTAGTAGGTTTCATAATTGCAATTTAAGTTTTGATTATTATGTATGACATAATAAAGTTAAACAGAATCTTTTTAACTTACCAAATTTATTTTGATAATTTGTTATATTTTCTTCCATTTAAATTATAACACATTGATTTACAATGATTTTATCTCAGTAGTATTTTATTTTAAAATTTATTATACATTTGT
>CANJAW010000266.1:0-4416 GCA_947472215.1 Chitinophagaceae bacterium | reverse complement strand
CCTTATCTTATCGATACAATATTTCTGCTGTGTATATTGGCTTACCCATGCTGGCAGCATTGTCAGTTACTCATGGGTTTCTTCCGCCACATCCATCTCCAACAGTTTTGGTTAAACAATTTGATGCTGACCTTGGACTTACGCTGCTATACGGTTTGTTAGTAGCTATTCCAACAATTTTAGTTGCAGGGCCCTTGTTTGCGCGTACCTTAAAAAAATACACCACCAAACCATTGGAGCTTTTCAAGGGAAGGGATGTACCTGCTGAAGAACTTCCTTCAATGTTCTATAGTGTTTTTACTGCAGTATTGCCCATATTATTGATTGGGCTCAATACGATTGTAAGCCTTACCACTTCCTCTCAAAACTTTTTCACCAATACATGTAAGGTATTGGGGGACCCTATTGTAGCAATGGCAATTACATTGTTATTCGCAACTTACAGCCTGGGTATAAAAAATGGAAAGAAAATTAAAGACCTCATGCAGACAATGACTGATTCAATAAAAGATATCTCTATCATTTTATTGATTATAGGTGGAGCAGGGGGATTAAAACAGGTTTTGATTGAAGGAGGGATTAGTGATCAAATTGCAGTGTTGGTTCATTCTATGGATATACAACCCTTGATAGCTGCCTGGAGTATTGCAGCTATTATTCGGGTATTACTAGGATCTTCCACTGTAGCAGGATTAACTACGGCAGGCATTATGGCTCCAATGATTTTAACTTCTGGTGTCGATCCAAATTTAATGGTTTTGGTAACAGGTGCCGGTAGCATGATGTTCTCACATGTGAATGATTCTGGTTTTTGGTTGTTTAAGGAGTATTTTAATATGTCAATAAAGGATACTTTGAAAACCTGGTCGCTAATGGAAACCCTTGTTTCAGTAATGGGGCTGATTTCAGTTTTGGTACTTAATTATTTTATTCATTGATAATACAAACTATATGACACCAGATGAAAGATTTTCAGCATTGCAACTTGAATTGCCGCCGGCGCCCAAACCAATTGGAGTATATAAGCCCTGCTTAATTTCCGGAAACCTTTGTTATGTTTCTGGTCATGGCCCAGTAAAAATTGATGGAACCTTGATGCTGGGACGCATTGGTGAATCTATGACAATGGAAGAGGGAAAACTTGCCGCCCAGCTGGTTGGCCTATCTATTTTGGCAACACTGATTCATCATCTTGGATCACTCAATAAAATCAAAAGGGTAGTGAAGGTGTTAGGAATGGTTAACTGTACTCCTAGTTTTGAAAGACATCCTTATGTTATCAATGGATGTAGCGAATTGTTTGCAAAAGTGTGGGGAGATGATCTAGGGGTAGGTGTAAGAAGTGCTGTAGGAATGGGCTCGCTTCCTGATAATATTTCAGTGGAAATTGAAACTTTATTCGAGCTCGCCTAAATTGATAATGAATTTGGCGGAGTCTAGCTTTATATTAATGTAACAAAAAAAGTATCCCATACGCTGAGCAATAAGGGAAAAGTTATACAGCATAAAAGTATCATCATGCATTGGTATGAAATAAATAATATAGAGACCATCGATTCTCCTGCATTGGTCATTTACCAAGAACGGGTATACGAAAATATCCAGTTATTGAAACAAATGGTAAACTTCGATATGGCCCGTCTGCGCCCGCACGTAAAAACCAATAAGATTTCGGAAGTGTGTAAAATGATGATGGATGCTGGGATTTACAAATTCAAATGCGCCACCATTGCCGAGGCTGAAATGCTTGCCATGATTGGAGCAAAGGATGTCTTAATGGCTTACCAACCTGTTGGCCCCAAGGCTGATCGACTTATTCAACTCATCATTCGATACCCTGCTACTTCCTTTTCCTGTGTGGTGGATAATATGCTATCTGCTAATTATTTATCTTCCATCTGCCTGGCTCATCAAATTTGCCTAGATGTTTTTATTGATATCAATACAGGTATGAACCGAACAGGAATTACCCCACCCAAGGCCCTGTTTTTATTTGAAGCCCTTCAGTTGCTCGATGGCATACAAGTTAAAGGACTTCATATGTATGATGGGCATATTAGGGATACGGAGGTAGTATTGCGAAAGCAAAAAGTCGAAATAGGACTTGGTAAACTGAAGATACTTAAAGAAATATTGGAAGCCCTTAGCAATAAAAAAATGCTGATTGTGGCCGGCGGTTCACCTTCATTTCCCATTCATGCCAAGCAAGTAAATACAGAGTGTAGCCCTGGTACATTTATTTTCTGGGATTGGGGATACAAGCATTTGCTGCCAGATGAACCATTTGATTATGCAGCGCTGGTGATTACAAGGGTAATTTCTATCATTGATGAACATACTATTACCACCGACCTTGGCCATAAATCTGTGGCAGCTGAAAACCCCTTGCCCCGGATTCATTTTTTAAATGCTCCCGATGTGGTTCCTATTTCCCAAAGTGAAGAGCACCTAGTAGTGAAAGTAGTTAATTCAGCCCTTTTTCAACCAGGAGATGTATTGTATGGTGTACCGGTTCATATTTGCCCTACAGTTGCTTTGTATGATACTGCTGTGTTAATTCAAAATAATAGCGCAGTAGCTGAGTGGAAAGTGATTGCTAGAAATCGTACAATAACCATTTGACATCCCATTATATAAACTAACTATTTAAAATCTTCTATTCATGTTTACCATCGATGCACACTTGGATCTCAGCATGAATGCAATGGAATGGAACCGTGATTTACGGCAGTCTGTTTTGGATATCCGGGAGCGGGAAAAGGGATTGGTTGATAAGCCTGGAAGAGGAATGGGAACGGTCGCCTTTCCAGAATTGAGAAGTGCTAATATCGGATTGGTGGTGGCTACTCAAATTGCTCGGTATGCCCCACCTGATAGCCAACTTTCCGGTTGGCATTCTCCCGATCAAGCCTGGGCACAAACCCAGGCACAGTTGGCATGGTATAAAGCTATGGAGCAAAACGGAGAGATGGTAATGATTAAAGACTTGGACGGGCTTTTAAAGCACCTGGATCTATGGATAACGGGTGACCCGTTGGTTTTTAAGCCAATAGGATATATTTTAAGCCTGGAGGGGGCAGATTCACTCATTAACCTTGATTATTTACATATTGCGTATGAATATGGATTACGGGCAGTGGGGCCAGCACATTATGGCCCCGGGCGATATGCCAATGGAACCAATTCAACTGGTCATTTAACTGTAGCAGGTAAAGAATTGTTGAAGGAAATGGACCGGTTGAAAATGATTTTGGATATTACCCATTTATGTGATGATGCATTTTGGGATGCCATGGATATTTTTACAGGAAATATTTGGGCTAGTCATAATAATTGCCGGCATTTGGTAAATCATAATCGCCAGTTGAGTGATGAGATGATAAAAGTATTAATTGAAAGGGGTGCTGTAATTGGATTGGCATTGGATGTATGGATGATGGTTCCGGGATGGGTTCGTGGAAAATCTACTGCTCATGCAATCAATTGTGGTCTAGAAAAGATGATTGATCATATGGACCATATTTGCCAACTGGCAGGAAATACACTTCATATAGGTATTGGCTCTGATTTGGATGGTGGGTTTGGAAAAGAACAATCCCCCTTTGATATGGACACTATTTCTGATATACAGCTATTACCGTCATTACTTTCAAAAAGGGGATATACCAGCAGTGATATTGACAATATTATGCTCGGCAATTGGAAGAGATTTTTATCAAATGCTTTATATTAATAATCCAAATAAAACTTTATTTTTTTATATGTAAATTGCATTTTGTTGTCATTTTTTTGGGTGTAAAAAATAAGTTAATAACATTGAAATCTATATAAAAATCTTTGATATGGCTGAATTGTCAATAGGTTGACTGGCCATCTTAACTGATTTTATGTTTTTTCGCTAAAAATTGTTAATAAATTTTATCCCCCTGATTTTTTTTTAAAATATATTTATTGAATGGAATCTCATTATAAGACGTTAGAAACTATCTATACCATTGCGCACCAGGACCCAAATCCTGTTACGTATCTTTGTAGGCCAAGAGAAATTATTTTGCGTCAATTTCAAGATTGGAGCATCATTCACCAGCATTTGGAACTATTGGAACAGGAAGGTATGGTAGTAACCAAACAAATGGACACCCTGATTATTTCCATTACATTGGCGGGCATTCAAAAAGTTGTATCAAGTAATTTTGATTTGCAGCATTAGAAATTATCTAACCGTATATAATTTTTCTGTATTTTTGAATTGAAATTATTGTAAACGTCTCCTTGCTAAAACCTTTCGTAAGGTAAAAATTGCACCGAAGCTTAGTTTTTCCGTGGCTTCAAAATCCTTTAAATCTCCTTTCTGAAAAATCACCCTTGTTGTAAATAAAGGATGTGATATCGCTTGATGCGTTTGCTTCTTTTGTG
>CANJAW010000265.1:0-4416 GCA_947472215.1 Chitinophagaceae bacterium | reverse complement strand
TCTCCAAAAAAGCATAGCGCTACATTATCGGTGCCTTTGTATTTTTCTGCAAATGCAAGACCTGCGCCAGTTCCTATTTGTGCACCTACGATTCCATGTCCTCCAAAAAAGCCGACATCCACACCAAAAAAGTGCATACTTCCTCCTTTACCCTTGCTGCATCCGGTGGCTTTACCATATAATTCGGCCATACATGCCCTGGGGGTAACCCCTTTTGCAATTGCAAGTGCATGGTCCCGATAGGCAGTGATAAATTTATCTTCTGGGTTGGTTGCAGTCATACAACCTGCTGCAACTGCCTCTTGCCCTATGTATAAATGGCAAAAACCACGAATTTTCTGCATTCCGTACAACTGCCCAGTTTTTTCTTCAAAACGGCGCAATAAAAGCATTAATTCGTACCAATATAAATAGGTCTCTTTTGAAAACTTTGTAGCCAATGTCTAATAATTTTAGGGGGCAAAGATAAGGGAGAAATCGGGAATTTATAACAAGGTGAATAGAAGCTTTTTGTCTGTTATAGCTCAACGTAAGGCGGAATGGTGAAATTAAAGGCCTTAAAAGGCTTTTATACCATGATTGTACACCTACCAACTTCTATTTCACCTTGAATTTAGAGCTATTGGTGGTAGAGGTAAGCAGCTTCCGGCAGCTAAGTGCTTTTTTAGTAACTTGCGTTTTCATGCTCAGGCTTACAAAAATAACACTCACCCAATTCAAGAATTACTCGTTATCGGCTTTTTCGTTTACCGAAAGGGTCGTTGGTATTTGCGGATTAAACGGAAAGGGTAAAACAAACCTGTTGGATGCTGTTTATTACCTCTGTTTTACTAAAAGTTATTTTTCAAAGACCGATGCTGCAAATAGTCAATTCGAAAAGGACGGTTTTAGGCTCGAAGGTACTTCTATACAAAACTTTGAAACTACTGATCGAAAGATAGATAATCCTGCCGAATCGTTTTCCAAGGAAAACGATTTACCGAACGAACAGGGGAATTTGGAAAAGAAAACTGATTCCTACACCAATGACCAAGTGGTTTGTATATTCAGAGGGGTGGGAAAAAAAGAATTTTTATTAAATGGAGTGCCCTATTCCAAATATTCGGAGCATATTGGTAAATATCCCTGCGTAATGATTGAGCCTGATGATATTGGGCTTATTACTGGTGGCAGTGAAGACAGAAGAAGATTTCTAGACACTCTACTTAGTCAGATTGATGCAAAATATCTTCAACAACTAATTGTCTATACCAAAGTTTTACAGCAACGCAATAGTTTATTAAAGCGCTTTGCAGAGCAGGGGAAAATTAACCAGGCTTTACTAGAAGTGCTCGATCAACAGCTGTTACAGCCGGGCATTTATATTTATTTGGTAAGAAAGGAGTTTACAGCTCAAATCATTCCTTTGGTACAGCGGTTTTATAAGCAAATTGCCAACAATGATGAACTGGTAACTTTACAATATGATAGCCATCTCAATCAGGCAAGTTTTGAATCTATTCTCCATCAGTATCGTGAAAAAGATTCTTTACTTCAGCGTACCAATGGGGGGATTCATAAAGATGATATTAGCATTGAATTGAATGGACAAATTTTTAAAAACATCGCTTCGCAGGGGCAGCGGAAGAGTTTATTGTTTGCATTAAAATTGGCGGAGTTTGAACTGTTGAAATTAAACAAAGGTTTTGCCCCTCTCCTTTTGCTCGATGATGTATTTGAAAAGTTGGATGATAATAGAATGCAAAATTTACTGAACTGGGTATGTAAAGAAAATGATGGACAGGTTTTTATTACCGATACACATAAAAAACGGTTGGAAGAAGCATTGATAGCCCTAGCTACTTCTTATCAGATAATAGAATTATAGCCACTTTTATACCCCAGCCCCTCTAAAAAATTACTATACCTTTACATTATGGGAGAATTTTCAATGCAGGATGCCATCAAGCAATTTTTAAAGCAAAGCCGAATTAAAGGAGGCATTCAAGCTTTACAAATTGAAGATGTGTGGGAGCAGATTATGGGTAAAACAATTGCGAGGTATACTGACAAGATACAAATCATCAATCAAACCTTGTTCATAAGTTCAACCGTTGCTCAATTGAAAAATGAATTGCTATATCAGAAAGACAAAATAATCGAAAGGGTAAATGAGGCTTTGGGTGATAAGGTAATCAATGATGTGGTGATTAAGTAGTAAAGTTATTACTTTATTAATTGTCTACCCTTGGATCTATTAAAGCATACAGCTTATCTGCCAATAAATTAATGAATATAAAAATGCAGGCACTAATCAGTACAGATCCCATTACTACTGGATAATCCAATTTTTCCAATGCATCAACGGTGATTTTTCCAATACCTCTCCAACCAAAAATATATTCAATAAAAAATGCGCCTGCCAGTAATTCTGCAAACCACCCTGTGATAGCAGTAACAACAGGGTTCAATGCATTGGGTAGGGCGTGAAATACAATTACCTTTATAGTTGGCAAGCCTTTGGCATAAGCTGTTCTTATATAATCTTGGTTCAGTACATCAAGCATTGCACTTCTCGTAAGTTGGGTAATGATAGCCAATGGCCTTAAGCCCAATGTAAGTGCGGGCAGAATGCCATTTTTTAGAGTGAGGTATTGTTCTCCTGTAACTTCATCAATATCAAACCAGCTACCAGTTAAATGTAAGCCTGTATAAGGATGTAGGGCTACCCCAAATATGTAGGCAATAAGAATGGCCATAAAAAATGATGGAGCAGATATACCGGCAATACTGGAGAAAACAGCGGTAGTATCTAACCAACTCCCCTTTTTAACAGCAGCAATGATACCTAATGAAATTCCAATACAACAAGCAAAAAACATAGCCGCTATGGCTAACAGTAAGGTGCCGGGTAAGGCTTCCATCAAAACGGCGCCTACATTTTTTTTTGTTTGATAGCTTTTGCGCAGATAAGGAATTTTCAAACCAACTTGAATGTCATTGCCTATAAAAATTCCCTGTAATGCTTTTTTTTTGATTTCTTCTTTTTGGTGAATGCAAATGGGTGAAATATCATTCACATACAAAATGAACTGTTTCCATTTAGGCTGATCTAGGTACAAATCTTTTCGAATGTTTTCTATGGTCTTTTTATCTCCTGTTTGGCCAACAATCATTCTTGCAGGGTCTCCAAATCCCTGAAACATGAGGAATACCAATGCTACCACGCCAAAAAGAACGAGCAAAGAGTATAAAATTTTATTAAATAATTGTTTCAAAATAGGACGATGGTAAGTGTGAAAAAATGACCAATTGTTGTATTCTTGAATAGGCTTATTTGACTGCTTGGCTCATATCGGCCCAACTATACTTTTGCTGAACGATCGGCCCATTCATAACGTACAAAGTTGGGTTGGCCCTAGCTGCAGTTTTAATGGCAGTGGCATCACAGGTCAATACCGTAACTTGAAAATGATGAGCAATAGTAAACAAGGCATTTACCTTTTCTCTATCAGATGTAATAATATAGATAGGTCTTTTGAGTTGTTGGGCTTTTGAAAAAACAAGGCTAAATTCAGACCACCATTTGTCGGTTCCACCCTGTAGGTTTTGTAAAAAAAATAAATAATAAATCCCCTGTTGGCCAAGTATATCTTCAGTAATATTTATCCCCGCAGAATCTGCAAGCGTAAAATCACTGATGGCAGGGATATTGTTTTTTCCTTTGGTAATCAATTTTTGAATTCTTTCAGCAAATAACCAGCTACTATCAGGCAGATTATTGGTGGTAAATTCTTTCTTGATTCCATTTTTTTCGTACACAAAAATATAGTCATATTTATCGGCAATAGCTCCAGCAGGCATTTTTCGAAGTTCGAGTAAATTATTGCCAATTTTATAAGGGAGACAATCCTTTAATGGTAAATGTTTTAAAACATAGCCTTGCAAAAATGTTGTTGTAATAATTACAATGAAAACAATAATTACTGCATTTGTCGGATTAAAAATAGGGGAAATATATTTTTTATAAATGAGTAGCAAAACAATTAAAACCGTTAACACAAGATCTTTGACAAAGGTTTGGATAGGTGTAAGTGGAATACAATCACCAAAACAACCGCATGCCCTAATTTTACCGGTGAACAGTACAAAGCCAGTTAAAAAGGTAAAAAATAAGGTAAGCAAAAGCAGTAGATACAATACCGTTTTTTTTCTCCATCCAATTAAGAGCGCCACGCCTAGCACAATTTCCAATACAATCATCAAAATGGAGAACCATAAAGACTCACCATGGAGATAGTTCATAAGTCTGGGGAAATAGCCATCATTTGCCCACACTTCAAAAAATTCCTGCATTTTATATCCTAATCCGAGCGGATCGATGGCCTTTACGAGTCCAGAAAATATAAATAGGCAGCCAACCAGCCATCGGGAAAT
>CANJAW010000264.1:0-4419 GCA_947472215.1 Chitinophagaceae bacterium | reverse complement strand
TAAAATTTTGAGAGGTAAAAAATTTGATTTACTTCCTGATTTTTTGACAGGTGGCACCATGGATGCCACCAACTACAACGATGGTAAAAGAGGGGGCAAGGTAAGAGTGAGGGCAATAATAGAGGAAGTAGATAAAAAGACGCTGGTAATTAAAAGTGTACCCTTTGGCGTTACCACCACTCAATTGATGGAGAGTATTGTAAAAGCAAATGATCAAGGAAAAATAAAGATAAAAAAAGTACTGGATCATACGGCTGCAGCAGTAGAAATTATTATAGAATTGGCTATTGGTATTTCACCTGATATCACCATCGATGCGTTGTATGCATTTACTGATTGTGAAGTAAGTATATCACCCAATGCCTGTGTTATAGTGAAAAACAAACCGCAGTTTTTAGGGGTTCAAGAATTATTAAGAACTGCTACAGAAAATACCAAAGAGTTATTAAGAAGGGAACTAGAGATTAAACTGTCAGAACTACAAGAAAAATGGCATTACACATCACTTGAAAAAATATTTTTTGAGGAACAGATTTATAAGGAATTAGAGAAAAAGCACGAAACCTGGGAAAAAGTGCTGCT
Source organism: Chitinophagaceae bacterium (assembly GCA_947472215.1). GTDB lineage: Bacteria > Bacteroidota > Bacteroidia > Chitinophagales > Chitinophagaceae > Ferruginibacter. The sequence continues at coordinate 3,837 of CANJAW010000264.1, read as the reverse complement.
GGCTATTGACAAGGCTTTTACCCCTTTCAAAAAGCAATTGCGCAGGGATATTACCCGAGAAGATATTGTTAAGCTAACAGAAAAGCCGGTTCGCCGTATTTATAGACTTGACATTGACGAGCTCAATGAACAAATAAAAGGGTTGGAAGCTGATATCAAACAAGTAAAGCACGATATTGAACATTTAACTGACTTTGCGGTAGCTTATTATGAAAATTTGCTGAAAAAATTTGGTAAAGGAAGAGAGCGAAAAACAGAAATCAAGTTGTTTGATACTATCCATGCCAAGTCGGTAGCAATAGCCAATATTAAGGTATATGCAAATTTTTCGGATGGCTTTATCGGTACCGGATTGAAAAAAGATGAATTAATTGCAGAAGTATCGGATCTAGATGATATTATCGCCTTTACAAAAGAAGGGATAATGAAAGTAATCAGGGTATCAGAAAAGGCATTTATTGGAAAAGACATTTTGCATGTAGCTGTTTTTCAAAAGAATGATGAACGAACTACTTATAACATGATTTATGTGGATGGCAAAACCGGAGTTAGTTTCGCAAAACGTTTCAACGTAACCGGTATTACCAGGGATAAGGAATATGATTTGACTAAGGGGGCAGAAAAAAGTAAGGTTCATTATTTTTCTGCCAATGCCAATGGCGAAGCGGAAGTAGTAAAAATATTACTTAGCCCTAATTGCAGTGCAAAGAAAAAAGAACTCGAATTTTATTTCGAAGAGCTGGAAATTAAAGGACGTGGTAGCATCGGTAACCAAGTTAGCAAATACCCCATTAAATCAGTTAAATTTAAGGACGCAGGCAAATCAACTTTAGATGCGAAAAAGTTATGGTTTGATAATAAATTTGGACGATTGAATACGGAGGAAAAAGGAGAGTACCTAGGTAAATTTGATGCAGAAGACAGGCTATTAGTTGTTTTTAATGATGGCAACTACGAGATTACTGACCAAGAACTCACCCAACGGTTTGACGTAGAAAAGGTGATTTTAATTGAGAAATTTCGTCCTGAAAAAATCGTAACAGCTGTTTACCTTGATAATGAAAAACTACAGTACAACATAAAACGTTTCAAAATTGAAACGACTACTTTACATAGTAAATTCTTTTTTATAAAAGAGGGAAAAGATAACCGATTAGAAATGGTAACAACAGATGCTGAACCTTTGTTAATTGTGAATACAGGTCGTGGTCAATTGGTTCGCTCTACCAAATTTAAAGTAAAAAACATGGTAGAGGTTATGGGGTGGAAGGCAGTGGGAGCAAAGCTTACTGAGTTTTCAAAGAGTGTAGAAATGGAATGGGAAAAGAAAGAAGAAAATGACAACCCACAAACAGCTTTATTTTGATAGCTACCAGGGTTTACCTAAAGGCATACATTTTAGAATGATAAAAAAATTATGTCTTTAGGATATGTTCTATTATTTTGTCGGCATGTCCCCTGGAGTTTTCAATGAATAAACTATGGGTATTCATTCCTCCGCAGATAACTCCTGCTAGATAAATTCCTTTTACATTGGTTTCATGGGTATCTTCATTATAAGTTGGCTTTCGTATATCATCCGCAGTTAATGCAATACCTATTTTTTGTAAAAATGAAAGATCTGGTTGGTAACCTGTCATGGCAATTACCCAATCGTTTTCAATGGTAATTAAACCTTTGGGGGTAATTATGTCTACCTCTTTTTCACGTATTGCTGCAATGGTAGAATTGAAATAGGCTTTGATAGCACCTTCTTCAATTCGGTTAATGATATCAGGCCTCACCCAATACTTCACTCTTTCTCCAACTTGCTCATCCCTAATTACCATGGTAACGGAAGCACCCTTTCGATAGGTTTCCAAAGCGGCATCTACAGCGGAATTATTAGCTCCAGCCACTAGCACTTTTTGAAAAGCATAACCATGAGGGTCATTATAATAGTGAGTTAACTTCGGTAAACTTTCTCCAGGAACATTCAGCAAAAAAGGACTTCCATAAAATCCGGTAGCGATGATAATGGAAGTAGCATTGTATCGGTCTTTTGAAGTAATGATTTCGAATATTCCGTCAAGCCTTTTGATAGTGGTAACTTCTTCATACAGTTTAACAGTTAAGGAAGCTGATACCGTTACCCTCCTATAATATTCCAAGGCTTCGTTACGAGTAGGCTTATTATTATTACTTACGAAGGGGACACCACCTATCTCAAGTTTTTCTGATGTTGAAAAAAAGGTCATATTAACGGGGTAGTGGTAGAGGGAATCTACCAATGATCCCTTTTCAATGATAACATATCGTAATCTTTTTTTTTGAGCTTCTAGTCCACAAGAAAGCCCAATAGGACCTCCGCCAATAATAAGTACATCGAGCGTATTTTCTATGGGTTTCATCAATTCAATTTAGCAGCCAAGGTTTGATTCGTAAAATCAACTTCACTAAAATCAGTTACAACATTATACAAAGTGTCACGTTCTATCGGCTTTCGTTTTACCTGTTTAATCAGTGTGACGAGTTCCTCTGTACTCATAGCTGGATTTTGTTCTTCACTTCCAGCCATACTATAGATTTTAGTAGAATCATCAATAGTTCCATCAATATCATTTACCCCAAATGACAAACTTAATTGAGCATTCTCTCGTCCCAGCATTGGCCAATAAGCTTTCAGGTGAGGAAAGTTGTCAAGGTATATTCTTGCAATGGCATAAAGTCGCATATCCTCTGTAATCGTAGATTCCGGAATATTACTCATTTCATTGTCATGATTCCTGAACTTCAGTGGTATAAATGTATTGAATCCACCTGTTTTGTCCTGCAATTCCCTAAGTCGGCGCATGTGATCAATGCGATGCTCATATTTTTCTATATTTCCATATAACATGGTAGCATTGGTATGCATTCCCAAATTATGCGCGATTTCATGAATGCGCAACCAACCAGTTCCATCTACCTTATCCGGCGCAATCTGCTGCCTTATTTCGGGAGCAAAAATTTCTGCACCACCACCCGGTAAACTGTCAAGACCTGCTGCATGCAACCTTACCATTCCTTCCTCAGCAGTAAGCTTGGCTTTGCGAAACATATAGTCTAATTCAACCGCAGTAAATGCTTTCACATGCAGTGATGGCCTATGTGCCTTTATCTTTTGCATTAACTCAATAAAATAGTCCATATTCATTTTTGGATGAACGCCACCCACAATATGAACTTCTGTGATAGGTTTACCATCATATGACTTTACAATGTCAAGCATTTGGTCAATACTCAATTCCCAGCCTTCTTCCTTATTAGCATATAAGCGTGAATAGGAACAAAATTTACAGCTAAATACGCAAACATTGGTAGGCTCTATGTGAAAATTACGATTGAAATAGGTGGTGTTTCCATGTTTGCCTTCTCTTATATAATTAGCTAAAAAACCAACAAAAGCAAGGCTTCCCTTTTCAAATAACTTTATTCCTTCCTGGTCAGTTATTCTTTGCTGTTGTTTTACCTTTATAGCAATATTTTTAAGGTCAATATCGACTGTATGATTAATTAAAGTATCGATGGAATGATTCATTATAAGAATTTACGCAAAGTTAGTACAGCGACCTGTTTAATTTCAAAATAATTACCCTAAAACGTTTATATTTTAAAAACACACCGACGAATAGTAATTTGGAAGTCTATTTCAACTGGAGAAGTATTTGAAATTGTAAGCTTTTTGGATATTCTACCTGTTGCTTAGCGCTTTAATTAAATAATTGTATACCTTTCAATTTCTTATTAATCATTTATTTATGCAAAGATTTCAGGGACTCATAGGGGTAGCATTGATATTAGGTATTGCTTGGCTTG
>CANJAW010000263.1:0-4422 GCA_947472215.1 Chitinophagaceae bacterium | reverse complement strand
TTTCCAAAAGATGTTCAGGCATTGGTAAAATCTTCTGCCGATGCAGATTATACTTTTAAAATTTTAGAGGCGGTGATGGAGGTAAATGAAAAGCAAAAGCTTCATTTAATTCCTAAGCTCAAAGCATATTTTAATAATGAGTTGCGTGGTAAAAAAATTGCATTGTGGGGTTTGGCTTTTAAGCCAAATACGGATGATATCCGGGAAGCTCCGGCCTTATATTTAATTGATGCGTTATTGGCTGCAGGTGCTACTGTTGCTGCTTTTGATCCGGAAGCGATGAAGAATGTAAAACAGGTGGTAGGAGAAAAAATAACGTATGTGGAAAGTCAGTATGAAGCTTTGCAGGATGCAGATGCTTTACTAATTGCAACCGAGTGGAGTGAATTTAGAACACCCAATTTTGACAAGATTAGCTCGTTACTAAAAAACAAAGCGATTTTTGATGGCCGAAATCTTTTTGATTTAAATCAAATGAAAGACCTAGGGTATCATTATGTAAGCATCGGAAGAAAATCGGTAGAGAACAAATAATCAATGAGACATTTTTAATTTTAAATTGTATGGCTTCAAAACGGATATTGATAACAGGTGCTGCAGGGTTTTTAGGTTCTCATCTTTGTGATCGTTTCATCAAAGAGGGGTATTCGGTAATAGGTATGGATAATCTTATTACCGGTGATTTGAAAAATATTGAGCATCTGTTCAAATTAAAAGAGTTTGAATTTTATCATCACGATGTGTCAAAATTTATACATGTTTCCGGCGAGCTGGATTATATATTGCATTTTGCATCTCCTGCTAGTCCGATAGATTATTTAAAAATTCCTATACAAACTTTGAAAGTGAGTTCCCTGGGAACGCACAATTGTTTGGGCTTGGCCCTTTCTAAAAAAGCAAGGATACTGGTAGCCAGTACCAGCGAAGTGTATGGCGATCCGTTGGTGCATCCTCAAAATGAATCCTACTGGGGCAATGTGAATCCGGTGGGTCCAAGAGGGGTATACGATGAGGCGAAACGATTTCAGGAAGCCATTACCATGGCCTATCATACTTTCCATCAACTCGAAACCAGGATTATCCGAATATTTAATACCTATGGTCCTAGGATGCGGCTGAACGATGGACGTGCGTTGCCAGCATTTATTGGACAAGCCCTGCGTGGTGAGGATTTAACAGTTTTTGGAGATGGAAGTCAAACTAGGAGTTTTTGTTATGTTGCAGACTTAGTGGAAGGAATTTATCGTCTGCTGCTCAGCGATTATGCGCAACCGGTAAATATGGGGAATCCGGATGAAATTTCACTCAAGGATTTTGCAGAAGAAATCATTCAACTTACAGGAACCAAACAAAAAATTGTGTACAAACCCCTGCCCACCGACGATCCAAAGCAGCGCCAGCCCGATATTACCAAGGCAACAGAGCTGCTGGGATGGCAGCCAACCATTGGCAGAAAAGAAGGTTTAAAAATCACCTTTGATTATTTCAAGTCCCTGCCTTCTGAAGAACTGTACAAATTACCTAAAGAATTTTCCAAAGTAGTGAAATAGCGTCCACCACTGGTATTTTGTTTGTTCATATTTGCAATCAGCGAACCAGAAAAAAATACTACATATTGAATAATAAAATAATATATTTACAACTAAAAAAATTCCAATGGTCCCTTTTGGTATTGGGCATTCGGAGCCTTTTGCTCAAAGGGTTAGGGGTGTAAATTATTATGTACCAAGACTTATTAAATAAAAACAAAAAACTTGCAGTTATTGGTTTAGGCTATGTTGGGCTTCCGATTGCATTGGCATTTGCAAAAAAAATCAAGGTAATTGGTTTTGATATTAATGCAAAAAGGGTGGAGATGATGCGCAACAGTATTGATCCAAGCCAGGAACTAGCAAAAGAAGCATTTGATGGCTGCGATATTGAATTCACAGATAGTTTGGACATTTTACAGCAGGCTAATTTCTTTATTGTAGCAGTGCCTACGCCGGTGGATGATCACAATATCCCTAATCTAGTTCCCATTCAAAAGGCCTGTGAAACGATTGGAAAAGTGATTAAAAAGGGAGATTATGTGGTGTTTGAAAGTACAGTATATCCGGGATGTACGGAAGAAGATTGCTTGCCAATTATTGAAAAAATATCCGGATTAAAAAATATCATTGATTTTAAAACTGGCTACTCCCCTGAAAGAATTAATCCGGGCGATAAGGAGCATACCCTCGCCAAAATTATCAAAATTGTTAGTGGCTGCGATGCCATCAGTTTAGAGCAAATTGCAGAAGTGTACAAGATGGTGGTAACAGCTGGGATACACAAAGCTTCCAGTATCAAGGTAGCCGAAGCTGCAAAAGTAATTGAAAACACACAGCGTGATTTGAATATTGCGCTCATGAATGAGCTCTCCATTATTTTCGACAGAATGGGCATTAATACCTATGAGGTGTTGGAAGCTGCAGGTACCAAATGGAATTTTTTAAAATTCCAACCAGGCTTGGTGGGAGGACATTGCATCGGTGTAGACCCCTACTATCTTACCTACAAATCAAGAGAATTGGGACATGATAGCCAAGTGGTTTTAGCCGGTAGATTTATCAATGATGGGATGGCCGGTTATATTGCAAAAAAAATTTTACAACATATCATCGTTCACAATGGTAATGTAAAACGTTCGAAGGTGCTAGTGATGGGCGCTACTTTTAAAGAAAATGTAAGTGATATCCGAAACAGTAAAGTGGCAGATGTGATTAAAGAATTGAAATCATTTTTAGTAAATGTAGATATTGCCGATCCAATGGCAAAAAGCGAGGAACTGTCAGATGTATACGGATTTGAACTTACCCGGCAAATAGCTGATGACTATGATGCGGTATTGGTGGCTGTTCCGCATGAGTCCTATAAAAATTTGGATGATGCCTACTTTGCTGGTATTACCAAGCCCTCGGCAATGATTGCAGATATAAAAGGTATTTTCCGAGGTAAAATTTCTAGCAGGCATTATTGGAGCCTTTAGTAGTCGATTGTTTTTTTGTGTTTCATTTTCCAATTGGACGATTAAAAAATGAATTATTGAGTATTTACAAATGAAATTCACATCATTCATGCCTACTTCCTATCATACAAAAGACCTTAGCCAGGATAGCTTTTTAGTTACCGGAGGAGCAGGTTTTATTGGAAGCCATATTGCCGCCTATCTACTTCAAAATGGCGCAAAGAAGGTAAGGGTGTTAGATAATCTAGTGAATGGTTTTCAAAGTAATTTGGATGTACTTCGTTCCTATGCTGCCTTTGAATTTCTGGAAGGAGATATTAGAAATGAAGCAACCTGTTTGCAGGCTTGTAGGGATATAAATTATGTAAGCCACCAAGCTGCTATTGGCTCAGTACCTCGCTCAATCAAGGAACCGGTATATTTTAATGAAGTAAATGTTGGGGGCTTTGTAAATATGCTGAAAGCCGCTTTTGATAATAAAGTACGACAATTCGTATATGCCTCCTCGTCATCAGTATATGGTGACGAACCGAGTTTGCCAAAATTGGAGGGCAGAGAGGGGAATTGCCTTTCACCCTATGCCGCTACAAAAAAAACAAATGAATTGTATGCAAGCGTTTTTGCTGATGTGTATGGTTTAAATTTGCTGGGCTTTCGTTATTTCAATATTTTTGGACCCCGACAGGATCCTGATGGGGATTACGCGGCAGTGATTCCAAAGTTTGTAAAAGGTATAATGAAAGAAACGCCGGTGTTTATCAATGGAGATGGTGAGCAAACGAGGGATTTTACCTTTGTAGAAAATGCAGTTCAAATAAATATACTGGGTATGTTAACTGATAATGACAAAGCTTTGAATAAGGTGTACAATGTGGCAATGGGTGAAAATTTTTCCGTCAACCATCTTTTTAAGGCTTGTAAGGAATATTTACAGAGTAACTTTGAAGCCATTTACCGGGAACAGAGGGCGGGGGATATTCGAAATTCGTTGGCAGATATTTCGCTCGCAAAAACCTTATTGGGATATGTGCCTGCTAAAAATCTCGAAGTCGGACTGGCAGAAACCATTGAATACTTTAAACAAAAATATTCAGTTGAACAGGAATAATTTTGTTTTCACCATTAGCCAATCATTATTATTTTATATTTAAAAAATCCTTTTTAATGCCTATTATCCAAACCGATTTTCCTGACCTACTGATTGTTGAGCCCGTTGTATTTGAGGACAGCAGAGGTTATTTTTTTGAAAGTTATAATGAGCAGGTGTTTATTGCACAAGGGATAGGTATGAAATTTGTTCAGGATAACCAGGCAATGTCAACCTACGGTGTAATTAGAGGGTTGCATTTTCAATTACCTCCCTTTGCTCAAACTAAATTGATAAGAGTCTTGTCAGGGAGTATTTTGGATGTAGCAGTAGATATACGAAAAGG
>CANJAW010000262.1:0-4424 GCA_947472215.1 Chitinophagaceae bacterium | reverse complement strand
AGCGTAACGGCAACTGGGTTAGGATTAAGCTATCAATGGCTTAAAAATGGTGTGGCACTTACCAATACTGCACCATACAGTACAGTAACTACTTCGGCATTGACAATCACCAACCCTGCTTATACAGAAAATGGTGCATCTTTTTCTGTGCTGGTAACCGGCAGTTGCGCACCTACAACAGTGACTTCTTCTGCGGCGGTACTTACAGTAAATGCATTGCCAATTGTTAGCAATTCAGGCAATGCATCAATTTGTATAGGAAAAACTACCACTTTATCACCTACTACAGGCGGAACCTGGGTAAGTGGAAGTACTGCTATCGCTACGGTTAATAATTCAGGATTGGTAACTGGAATATCAGTAGGAACTGTAGATTTTACTTTTACTCAGACTTCTACAGGTTGTAACAGTACTACTCCTTCAATTATTGTGGCAACTACTCCCAATCCGGTAGTTGAGTTTACCCAGGGGGTAAATGATCATACGGCTGCTATAAGCGTTTGTGGAATTATTGGTGGAGGAAGTCAAAATGATATAGATATTTTTTCAGGGAATCCAGGGGGTAGTGCAACACTACAATGGCAAGTAAGTATTGATAATGGGGTTACATGGATAAATGCTCCTGGGCCTACAAGTAGCTCCATTCAGTATGTGCTAGATCCATTGTACACATTTTATGAATCTGTTGCTGGAGTTTATCTTTTTAGAATATTAATTACCGATAATGCATGTACTGGAATCAGCAATAGTATTACTTTAACCGTTACAGGAGTTTCAACGCTCACAGCGGGAGTGGTGGCTACCAATCAAACCTTTTGCTCTAGCGGAAATCCTGTTGCATTTACATCAGTTTCTGCACCAACCGGTGGTAGCGGTGGTTTTACCTATCAATGGCAATCTTCAATTGATAATATCAATTTTAGCAATATTGCTGGAGCAACAACTCCAGTGTATGATGCACCCATTGTAATTCAAACTACCTATTATCGGCGGGTCGTTATTTCTGGAGGTTGCAGTAAGGCTAGTAATATTATTACAGTAACTGTCAATGCTCCAACACCTATTATTACTGGTAGTATAAATGGTCAAAATGCTGTTTGTGTAAATTCGACTGGGTTAACTTATAGCATGGCAGATATTATTCCAACTGCCACTACTTATACATGGTTGTTACCTACAGGATGGGTAATCAGTTCTGGCCAAGGAACTACCACCATTATAGTTTCAGCTGGTGCAACCGCAGGTAGTGGAAATATATCTGTAACAGCAAGTAACTTATGTGGAACAAGTGCTGCTATTACGAAGGCAGTTAGTATTAATTCTTTACCAACGGTGACAGGGGTATTATCAGTTTGTACAGGAACAACAACCCAATTAACTGGTTCGGCTGTAGCAAATGCAAATACCCCTTGGATCTCCTCATCGACTGGAGTAGCTAGCATAAATAATACAGGGTTAGTAACGGCTATTGCTGAAGGAACTAGTATAATTACTTATAATAATAGTAATGGTTGTAGTAGTACAGCAACCATCAATGTAAATCCATTACCTGCTGTTATTCCTTCAGCCAATGCTTTAAGTATATGCTTCAATACTTTGGCGCAATCCACCAGCTTGACTTATACCAATAGCACTAATTCTCCAACCTCATATAGTATTGTATGGGACGCATCACCTGTCAATAGCTTTTCAGTTGTAACAAATGTTGCATTGACAGGGGGGGCAATTACTGTAGCAATTCCAGCGAATACTTTACCTACTATTTATACAGGAAGTCTCACGGTTAAAAATGCAAATGGATGCGTTAGTAGTCCAGCAAAAACCTTTACAGTATCTGTGAATGCGCCCATTACAATTACTACACAACCTAGTACCACTAGCTTTTGCTTGGGAAGCAACTCATCGATTAGCTTGGCTGTAACTGGAACTTTACCTACTTATCAATGGCAGCTTAGCTCTAGCGGGATTGGAGGTACTTATACTAATCTTTTAAATTCGGGTATATATTCTGGAGTTACTTCTTCATCCTTGAATCTTATTGCACCGCCAATCGGATTAAGTTCTAATTTTTATCGGGTATCGGTTAATGGAACTTGTGGTGGGGTAATATCTGAACCAATTGCATTGAAATTTGGTAATGTGTGGATAGGGAAAATAAGTTCCAACTGGAATGATCCAAATAATTGGTCAGCCGGAATACTTCCATCTTCCAATTGTTCGAATGTTTTAATACCTAATCAAATCAATCAGCCAACTTTATCTTCTTCACCGGATGCGGTAATTAATAACCTGATTATTGATCCGGGAGCTATCGTAACAGTTACCAATGCTGCCATGAAAATGGCAGGTACGATTACTAATAATGGTTTATTCAATGTTGGTAATGGTACACTTGAATTTAATGGCATATCACCTCAAAATATTGCGGGAAATTTATTTGTAGGCAATAGCATAAAGAATCTAACAGTAAGTAACGTCACTGGACTTACAGTATCGAGTTCCTTGGGAAGCCTAATGATTACCGGCGACCTATCTTTTGGGAATGTAAATAATTCAACACTCAATACGGGAGATAATATTGTCTTGGCATCCACTGCAACGGCTACGGCTAGAGTAACTGATATTACCAATAACGGGATTAATACAGGTAATAAATTTTCAGGAAAAGTAACAGTCGAAAGGTATTTCCCTGCTCGAAGGGCATGGCGATTAGTGACTGCTCCATTGTCTGGTGCTGGGAATATATTTAGTACCTGGCAAAATAAAGGTGTGTTTGCTCCAGGCAAGGGAACCTTTGTTACTGGTCCTGGCGCGAGTTTACTTAGTAATGGCATGGACCCCAGTCCACTTAATAATACCTCATTAAAAATTGGATCTGCGCTTTCTCCGATTATCAATACATTAACCACCAATTTGTCAACAAGTAATGGCAATGCGGATAACAAAGGTTTTTTTATTTTTGTAAGGGGAGACAGGACTTCTAATAACTTGGCTGTTAATTATTGTAATACCACTACCATAAAAAGTGCGGGTATTTTGCAGACGGGCGATCAGCAATTTGAAGCTACACCAACTGTAGGTGCATTTACCCTAATAGGAAATCCTTATGCTTCTCCGGTAGATTTTAGTAAATTGATAAGAACGAATTTATACAATCGATTTTATGCTTGGGATCCCTATTTGGGTAATGACCAGGGAGGTTATGTAATCATTGATATTGATAGCACGGGCAATTATACAGCAACTCCTTCAAGACTGGGTGGACAGGCCAAGCTCATTGAATCAAGTCAGGCTGTTTTTGTTGTTACTGCTAGTACCGCCGCTGGCTCCATTAAGTTTACTGAGACAGCGAAATCGTCTAGCAATCTCCAAGGTCTTTTTAGACAAGGTACTGAGCTCCTGTTTTTTAAAACCAATTTGTATTTACAAAATGATAATGGCAGCAATTCCTTGGCAGATGGTAATTTAATTCAGTTTGACAATCATTTTAACGCTGGAGTAGATATGCAAGATGCCATCAAATTGAGTAATGTGTATGAAACAATCGGATTGGCAAATGGCACTAGTTCTTTGGCCATCAATCGAAGACCCTTACTTGCCAGCCGGGATACTATATTTTTAAATTTTTCAAGGAATCGGCAAAGAAAATATCAGTTTGAATTTGTAGCAGGTAAAATTCAACGGGATAATTTGGCAGGTTTTTTAGAGGATCAGTACCTTAAAAAATTAACCCCATTGAATATGGATGGAATTACTAAGGTTGACTTTGAAGTATCCTCCAACCCTTTATCTGCTGCTAGTAACCGGTTTAGGGTACTATTTAATCCTTCTGTTAGTTTCAATAAAATAAATGCAGCCGTAAAGGGTGATGATATTGCAATAGAGTGGGAAGTGAACGACGAATATAATATTAAGTCCTATGATATTGAGCGTTCAAGCAATGGAATTAGTTTTGCAAAGTTAGCTGCTAGCCTAGCTTGCGGAAATGGTAAAAAACTAGTTTCCTATGCTTGGCTGGATAGGGAGCCATTGCCTGGTTATTATTACTATAGGATCCGGAGCCTCAGCAATAATGATGTAGTTGGTTACAGTAAAGTGGTGAAGGTGAAAATGAATCGCTCTGCCAATGATTTATATGTATTCCCCAATCCAGTTACTGAAAGCAATGTTCAAATTCAAATGAATAAAATGCCTACTGGAATATATTTGGTAAGGCTTTTAAGTAGTATTGGGCAGGTGTTGGCTAACTATCAGATCTCTCATGCAAACAATATTGCCACAGAAAATATTCATTTACCGAATCGATTGGTTCCGGCGATTTACCAATTAGAGATTACCCATCCAAATAATAAAGTCAAAAAAATTACCATAATCGTACAGTGATTTTTGAAAAAATGGTTGCTTTGCTTTAAGCTGCCTCCATT
>CANJAW010000261.1:0-4431 GCA_947472215.1 Chitinophagaceae bacterium | reverse complement strand
TTAATTTTTAAGATTATGAACATTTACGTTTCAAATTTGAGTTTCAACACAAATGATGCTGAACTTAACGAACTATTTTCAAAATTTGGCGAAGTTTCTTCTGCTAAAGTAATTATGGACAGAGAATCAGGCCGCTCACGTGGTTTTGGTTTTGTTGAAATGCCCTCTGAAGAAGAAGGTAAAGAAGCTATGGCTAGTTTAAACAACAAAGAAGTAGAAGGAAGAGCAATGTCTGTTTCTATCGCTAAAGAAAGAGAAGAAAGAACTGGCGGCGGCGGAAGTCGTGGCGGTTATTCCAACAATCGCGGAGGCGGTGGTGGTAACAGGTGGTAATTCCAAACTGATATACTACAAAAAAGAGCTCATTTATTGAGCTCTTTTTTTATGCCCAATTGTAAGTATTTCTTACTACCTCACATTTTTAAATGGATCTTAATTACAATTAACCAAGGAATAGTGAATCCTTCAACAATTTCTTTGGCTTAGCATATAAATAATATTTTGGCATTTATGTTTCAATAGGGTATGGGCCTATTATCTTTGTGATATGGCTTCCAATCGTTCTGCTGCAATCAGCTTTATTTTTATCACACTATTAATTGACGTAACGGGTATTGGATTGATTATTCCAGTTGTACCAGGCTTAATAGAGCAATTGATTCATGGTACGGTTAGCGATGCCTCTAGATATAGTGGATGGCTTACTTTTGCTTATGCTACCATGCAATTTCTATTTGCACCGCTATTAGGTAATTTAAGTGATCGATATGGTCGTAGACCTGTTTTATTGTTGTCCTTGTTTGGACTAGGAGTCGATTATATATTTTTGGCCCTCGCCCCATCAATTGGATGGTTATTTTTGGGAAGGATTATAGCTGGTTTGGGAGGGGCAAGTTTTACTACAGCAACAGCCTATATTGCCGATATTAGTACCCCGCAAAATAGAGCTCAAAACTTCGGCATGGTGGGTGCTGCTTTTGGTGTTGGTTTTATTCTTGGTCCTGTTATTGGCGGTCTTTTGGTGGAATTTGGTTTACGTGTTCCATTTATAGTGGCTGCAATATTGAGTTTATTAAATTGCGTCTATGGATATTTTGTGTTACCAGAATCGTTATCCCTAGAAAACCGAAGAGAATTTGATTGGAAAAGAGCTAACCCCTTGAGTGCAATAAAACAGTTGAAAAAATATCCATCCGTAAGTGGATTAGTTATTTCCTATTTTTTAATTTATTTGGCTACTAATTCGGTACAAAGTACCTGGTCATTTTTTACAATTCAGCAATTTAGTTGGAATGCAAAAATGATTGGCCTATCACTTGGATTAGTTGGATTACTGGTTGGTATTGTTCAAGGTGGGCTAATCCGTTATATCAATCCATTACTTGGGAATAAGCGAAGTGTTTACATAGGAATGGGGCTTTATACCATTGGATTAATTTTATTTTCATTCGCTTCACAAAGTTGGATGATGTTTGTTTTTTTAGTGCCGTATTGTCTTGGTGGCATTTGTGGGCCAGCTATTCAGTCAATCATTTCCGGACAAGTGCCATCCAACCAACAAGGTGAACTCCAAGGTGGTTTAACCAGTATTATGAGCCTTACAAGTATTATTGGCCCTGTAATAATGACCAGCCTGTTCTCTTATTTCACACAACCTACCTCTCCTTTTCATTTTGCTGGGGCTTCTTTTTTTCTAGGAAGCATATTGATGGCTTTTAGTCTATTATTTGCTTACCTGACTTTGCGACATAATTCAACCATTAGCTAAACAATTTTATACGTATGATTACCGGAATCAATGATTTTAAAAATGTTTTTTTTATCGGAGTAGCCGGTACCGGTATGAGTGCGATTGCCCAATATTTATCTGGTATTGGTAAAAACGTTTCGGGAAGCGACCGTTTTTTTACACCCAATACCTTCAATGAAACGAGCGATAAATTGGAGTTGGAAGGTATTCAATGTTTTTTGCAGAATGGGGATGGAATTAATGAAAATACAGAATTAGTAGTGGTATCCACTGCTGTAGAAAATACGGTTTTTGAAGTTCAAAAAGCCATTCAATTAGGTATTCCTATTATTAAGCGATCCGAATTGCTAGCAATGATTGCAAATAGTAAAAAAACAATTGCAGTTGGTGGAACTTCTGGAAAAAGCACTACCAGCGCAATGCTATTTGATATTTTAAAATTTGCTGGGCTACAACCTAGTATTATCAGTGGTGCAGGGTTGGTAAGTATAATTAGGGAAGGTAAAATTGGTAATGCCGAAGTAGGTTCCGGGGAATGGCTTGTAATAGAAGCAGACGAAAGTGATGGTTCAATCGTGCAGTACCATCCAGCAATAGGCCTATTGCTAAACATTGATAAAGATCACCAGGAAATTGATGAATTGATGGATATTTTTTCACAGTTTAAGAATAATACAAAAGGATTATTTATTGTTAATCAATCGAATGCTTTATCGGCTCAATTATCTGTTAATAGCGCACAGGATTTTAGTTCTTCCAAAGTCAACTTTGCAGGGTATATCGCCGAAAATTTTCAACCAGCGGGTTTTAAAATCCAATTTACAATAGCGGGTGTTCCATTTTCAATCAATACAGTAGGCAAACACAATATGGAAAATGCAATTGCCGCCACTTGTGTAGCCAATCAAATTGGAGTTAGCTTACCAATTTGTGCCCAGGCATTACATCATTATGAAGGAATATATCGAAGACACCAGGTATTGGGTAAAAAAAATGGTGTATGGGTTATTGATGATTATGCACACAACCCTGCAAAATGTGCAGCATCGATTGCTGCCTGTCAGCAAATATCACCAAAGGTGATTGCTTGGTTTCAGCCGCATGGTTATGGACCCACCAGATTTTTAAAAAATGATTTTATCAAAGAAATTTCTGCGATTTTAAGACCAACCGATGAAATATGGATGAGTGAAATTTTTTATGCTGGAGGAACAGCCATAAAAGATATATCTTCCAATGATCTTATTACTGAAATTAAACAAGTTGGGAAAAATGCATTTTTTGTAGAAGACCGAAATGATTTTTTATCTACTGTAAGGCCTCACTTAACTGATAATTGTGTATTATTATTAATGGGTGCAAGAGATCCTAGCTTAGAACATTTTGGAAAAGCAATATGGGAAAATTTGTAATTGAAGTAAAGGAGATGACATCTTTTTCAAATATGAAACTTACAATAAAAGTGCAGCAATTTCCTTTTCCTCCACAATGCCCTCTTTACGCCAGACTTGTTTTCCATCCTTGAAAAGTATAAAAACTGGTAACGAAGTAACGTTGTATGTTTTTAAAATAGCTTCATCTTTACCACCATCTACTTTTACAATAGATAATTTATTGACATTATTTTTTTGAAGGCTTTCTAAAATTGGTTCCATCTTTTTACAAGGCGGACACCATTCTGCTCCAAAATCGACAAGTACCCAACTAGCAGTTTTAATAGCAGTATCAAATTCAAGGATACTCATTTCCTTTTGATTGGATTTGCCTTCTACCATCTTATTTTCAGATTTCCATGCATTCATTCCACCTTTGAGCTCGTACACTTGCTTAAAACCAATTTCCTTCATTTTAATAGCTGCGGCGGCACTTCTTCCACCTCCTAAACAATATACAAATACCGGTTTATTTTTGTCTATAAAACTAATTCTTCTATTAAATTCTTGTTCATCCTTCCAGTCGGCAAGGAGTGCATTCTTAATATGACCACCATTATATTCTTCGGCTGTTCTTACATCTAATATTTGAGCAGACTGATTATTTACTAGGGCTTTTTCAAATTCCTCTGCCGAAAGAACCATCTTTGGTTGGGCATTACAAGAAAAGAATATAAAAAGCAAAATAGCTGCAGAAAAGTAGCATTGAATTTTTTTCATCGTTCTTAAATTTACAACAAAGGTCAACATAATATTTAATAATTCTACCCTTATTAAATAGTAAGTAAGATCTGTGGATATTCCTATTTATCGGTAGGTAAATGGTTCCTGTAGGCATACCCATTTGCATTATCACCTGTGGAAACTAGCCACCATTCTTCGTTACTTTGACTGAGTCTTTTTATGATTGTTTCATAAGCTGTCTCTATTACTAAGTTAGATTCCAACGGTTGCCCCTTGGATTCAATAATATTTTTGTCAGCTCCGTTATTGTGATCTACACAATCATCGGAAATGGCTTCATTCAATCCTTGATTTTGTTGGCTAGATGTATTCACTTGTACCTCCATTATTTAGTAAATTGAAGTCATTAAAAAATTGTTTTGAATATTTTTTGCAAACATAACATATATAATTAATATATTATAATATAATTTTATAATATATCAATTACAACTCAATAGACAACAAATAATAACAATTATTAATATGAAATACAAAGTAGTTAGGAAATTTACTACGATTATT
>CANJAW010000260.1:0-4440 GCA_947472215.1 Chitinophagaceae bacterium | reverse complement strand
GGGATTTTATCAAAAATTTCAAGTCTTCATTTTTACTTTTTAATTGTATTGCGACGGGTGAATGTAGCTTTTCCATCAATCAAAAGCTAATTAATAATGGGTATTCAAAAAATCAATTGTTAAAAATGAGCAATACAAGTTTTGTACTGATTTTTTTGTTCATAATATCTAGAAGCGCCCTATTTATCCAATAAATATGAGCTATACAGGCAAAAACAAAAAGTTTTTCAGCAGCAGGCAGAAGAGTTGACTCGAATTAGGATAATCCAAGAAGCAGAAGAGGTAATAAGAGAAAATAAAAAATAAAATCGATGTAAGCAGGCGCTTAAAAGTATTTAAATACCGAAGCATGAAAAATATTGGAATCTTATTTAGAGTTTTTGTTGTGATGTTTTTTCAAACTATTGGTTGGGCTCAGCCAGCAATTAATTTGTTTTCCACTGGTGGACATACTGTTTACCATCTACAACCTGCTACGGTAGTACGCGGTGGTGGAAGGGCTATCATCAGTGCAGCTTTTGATGGTTCCGTTTTGTGTCATACACCCGATGGTAAACTCCTCTGGAAAGCCCAAACAGGCGGGAATTTCCCGTTTGACCTCTGTGTGGCTGATATCAATGGCGATGGATTGGACGAAGTGCTCGTCGCTTCTGGCGATGGTGTCTTGTATGCAATCGGCTCTACTGGTAAGCCACTTTGGTCGTTTAAAAAGGGTTTGCCTTTGTACCAGGTTTGTGCCGCTAAACAAGCCGATGGTAAATGCATCATTCTGACTGGCGGTGTTGAGCAGGTTCTCTATGCTTTATCTTCAAAAGGTGAGCAAATCAGACAAATTTCGGTGGGTGCTTGTATACGTCATTTGCGTGCGGGTAATTTACTAGGGCAGGGGCCTGAACAGGTTGCCATGGCTACTACCACTGGGGCATTGGCAGGTAACTTGGGTTTATCTCTTTTGGATCCAAAGGACCTAAGTTTATTGTGGACGCTTAGCAATATCGGAGTATATTCTCCTAACTCTGGTCGTAGGTTTTTCAGCATGGCCATGGTGGATATCGACCATGATGGCAAGCAGGAGATTGCCCTTAGCGGTAGCTGGGGCGAAAAGGGAAAGATTTATGCTTATGATTGGCTAGGCAAGCAGCGCTTTGCAAAGTCTGATCAACGTATTCCGGATGTTCCTTATAGGATGAATTTTTTGATACCCGTCAAATTACCTACAGATGAATACATTATTGGACAGTTTGGAAATGTATTGATTGTTTACAATCTTGATGGTACTTGCCGTGAAGTAGTAACCGGACAATTTGCTTATGCCAATGCAAGTTTCGACCCATTTACTCGGATTCTTTATTGTGGTAGTGAGGTTTCCGGCGGGGATGAAGTGGTAGCCATTCACCTCGACAGGCCAGGTTGGCAGAAAGCTTTCGCTGAAGTAAAGCCGGTGGGTAAACTAGCAAAAATTATTGCCAATATGGAAACCCTTAAGGCACAGGTTGACCGGTTCCAAGTTTCTTCCTATCAGCCAGCGCCGAGGCATGCTGACATACTACTTATGGATGAGTATCACTATCGAACACCCGAAGCGCTTCGTCGTCCTGAATATAGCGGAGCTAACCTTCGTTATGTATCGCATCTTACATTGGGGCAAAAACCAGAACCCGGTGAACTCTGGTGTCGCGACCGCTCTGCATTTTCTAACTATGATTTAACAGCAGATCAAATAGTGGCACAGGTTGAAAAATGGGAGGCTAGTGGCTTGGACTTTGTTCTGCAGGCGAGTCACACAACCGCCATGCACCTGTCGCCTTCTACTTTTGAACGTGTTTTAAAGGCCGCACCTAAACATTTGTGGGGCTTTGAGCTTTCAGAACCGGGTGAGCAACTCAACGAACAGGAGCGGGAGATTGTGGAAAAAATTATCCTGCCATTAGCGGAGCAATGTAGTATCAATGGTCACAAAAAAATTCTTCTGCGCACAAAAAATATTTTCTGGAATGGCAATGTATATAAACCATTTTGGCAAAACGTACTCATGAATCCCCGTTATCGTGACATTATTGTTCCCTGCCTTGAGGAGACCAATAGTCGCAGCCAGGACCTAAGCCTGGCAGGGCGTTTGGGACTATGGCAAAGTGGAGTATTCGATAGTTGGGCTTGTAGGGCTGAGACAGACAACGCCTGTTTCAACCGCTCTTTTGAATGGTCTTCTCAGCAAATTTTTTCGCATCATCTTCGTAACATGGTATCCTGTGCTGCCCAAGGATCGGATGTATATTTTAATGGTATCCACCAGGGGCCTTTTTCTGCAACGCTCGAAACCCAACTTTTCCCATTTTATGATATGCTCAAAAAAGGGATTGTATTTATTCCTCATCGAGCGGAACTGGCTAGTCTTTCTGGGGTGGCCCTAGGTATGCGTTCACCTCCAGGGGCTACCTTTTTGAAACACGGTACCAATGGTGCTAGAGTTATCTATCCTCAGGATCAGCCTCCATTAGTGTTTGACCGCCTCGATTGGTACTGGGGTGGGGCTCCGCTGCAATCCAGTGATTTCTCTCGCTATGCTTTTGGCGTTGAGCGTCGCATGTGCAACTTCCTGCCTTTGACTCCTTACGGAATGGTGACCATGGTACCTGACGCAGTATTGCCAGGTCTCAATAATCGTTATGAGTATAAGATCTCAACCGACGGAGAATTTTTTTATGATGATAACGGAAAGTCATATGGACCGGAGCAATACCAACCGGTAGTTGAAGCGGCTATGCGTAAAGCCTCGGTGAAATTACCGGTGCTTGTGAAGGGGGCTGCCAACTGGTCGGCAGCCTGGCTGGATGCCAAACATCTTCGTGTCACACTAATAGATCCTGGCTATCTCGATCCGGCCGATCGGGATGTGGAGATTGTGTTGCAACAATCGGGTTGGATAAGCTGTCGAGATATTTTGGGTAATAAATACCTGCCCATTCAAAAGAACAGCGTTGCCCTGCAAATCCCCATGGGCACTTTACGTATTATTGATTTGATAAAAGAATAAATTAAAAATATTTTTTAAAATTGAGGTGGAATTTTTAACATGTCTTACTGTGGAAATATATAAAAATATTCGGACTTAATTGGTATCTGACCAATTATTTAGGAATAATTAATATATCTCTTTAAAGAAAATTTACTATGACAATACCATTAAATGCATTAAAAATTGCTTCATTCGCTATGTTCATATTACTTTCTGATGGGAGTATTTTGAATAAACAAAAACAGGAGCGTCCGAAGGATAAACCATTGAATATATTATTTATAACCGCTGATGACCTTGCCTATAATTCAATCGGTGCTTTTGGATGCCGCGTTAAAGACGTATCCCCCAATATCGACAAGCTTGCTTCTAAAGGTATTAGGTTTACCAATGCCTATGTTAATTCAGCCGTATGCCAGCCTTGTAGGCAATCGTTGCTTACAGGGCTTTACCCTCATAATAATGGCGCGGAGGGCTTTGAGCCAATCGATGATAATATAAGTACGCTTCCAGAATTACTGAAAAGGGCAGGATATATCAACGGGATATTGGGTAAGGAGATTCATCACCAGCCAACTGAAAAATTTTGCTGGGATTTTATTCCTTTCAGAACTGAAAAAGATTCGGTCTGGCGTTCAGGAAACTCCAGAGATCCTGCTCTTTTTTATCAATATTCAAAACGCTTTTTCAATATATCAAAAAGTGAAAATAAGCCGTTTTTTTTTCTGGCTAATTCACATGACCCACACCGGCCATTTGCTGGTAGTGCACTTGACAGTGCCGATTGGGAAGGACACCTTCCTCCGATTACCAGAATATACAAAGAGAAAGATATAGAAATGCTTGGATATCTTCCTGATATACCAGCTGTTCGTAAGGAGTTGACTCAGTATTATAACTCAGTTTACCGATGTGATCAGAGTGTTGGCGAAATTTTACGCGCATTAAAAGAAAGTGGTTTGGAAAGCAATACCCTGGTGATATTCATGAGTGATCATGGTGCATCATTTCCTTTTTCGAAAGCACAATGCTATCTCAACAGTAATAAAACGCCCCTGATTATCTGGTGGCCAGGAATGAATAAAGTGGCTAAAGCAACAATTAATCAACTGATATCCGGTACCGATATCATGCCAACTATATTGGAAGCAGCTGGTTTAACCATTCCTCAGCATCTTGATGGCAGAAGTTTCGAGCCATTACTTTTGAAAGAAAAATATGAAGAAAGATCTTTTCTTTTAACCTCATTCTACCAAATTTTTGAAAAGAAAAGATTTCCAATGAGGTGTCTTCAAAATAAAGAATACGGTTATATATACAATTTCTGGTCAGATGGTTCAACGGCAATTGCTGGCGATGCAACAGGAGGGCTAACATGGAAGGCAATGATCAAAGCAGCTGAAACAGATCCTGTAATAGCTAGT
>CANJAW010000259.1:0-4495 GCA_947472215.1 Chitinophagaceae bacterium | reverse complement strand
TGTTCCCTCCTATTCCAATCGGATTGATCTTTTTAATCAACTATCTGCTAGTGCGGCTTTTGGAAATGAATTCACTAGTAGCGAGCATCCCAACAGAAAACATTTGTTTAAACTTTTAAATATCGAATATTCGTACCTGTATAATCAATCAGATAGTTTCATAAAAACGCTGGAACTTAATCCATACTTGCGTTACTCATTCAACACAGCCCTTGTAATGGGGCTGCTAAATTATAGCTACTCATCCACCTATATCAATCCTAAGAAATTAAACCAGCAACGAGTTTTTAGATGGAATATTGAAGAATCAGGATTATTATTTGGGCGAATGGGGCTGTTCAAAAAAGAACTTCGGCAATTTATAAAAACTGATGTAGAGTATACTTTTGTCGTGGAAAACCTAAAATCCTCTTCCCTTTTCAGGGCATTTGCAGGAATTGGAATTCCGATTGGAAAATCGGAGAACTCGCTTCCATTCTTCAAACAATATTTTTCAGGAGGAGCCAATAGTATGAGAGGCTGGCCTATCAGGGGCATTGGACCAGGCGCAAAGCCACTAGCGGCTTATAATTCCCTCGCACTAAACGATCGTACCGGTGATGTACGCATAGAAATCAATGGTGAATTCCGCTACGATATTGCACCCATCATACCCAACTCTTTGACCCTAAAAGGAGCACTGTTTATTGATGCAGGCAATGTATGGAATTTAAAAAATACCCGAATTGGTGGTGGTACAGATAGCTTGCAATTTAATTTCAGCCGGCTTTACCAACAATTAGGGGTAACTGCTGGAACTGGTTTTAGATTTGATTTTAATTATTTTTTGATTCGCTTTGATCTGGGCTTCCGGTTTAAAAGGCCCGATATCACTAAAAACAATGGCTGGCAAGTACCTAATATTACTTTAAGAAACTTACTAAAAAAAGGCGACCCGATTGAAATTGCCCCCGGAGTTTTTGCATACAGCAACCAGCTATGGAGGTATGAGAATTTTAATTTTACTATTGGGTTAAGCTACCCATTTTAATAATGCAGAGACTTATAATTAGACCTCAATAAGGAAAAGACAAATTAAGAAATACTACCCCAACAACCGGGGATTTGAAAATAATCAGTCAGCCGTTTTTATTTGAAGGCTTTGTTCAAACTGCTCCATCGAAAGGGCACCAGCTGCTTCAAAAGCGCCAATCCTAGTCCTTCGAAGACTACTCAAATATCCTCCACACCCCAATGCTGCCCCAAAATCATTCGCCAAACTCCGTATATACGTACCAGTAGAACAGACCACCTTAAAGCTTACTACAGGTAAAGAAATATCAGTAATTTCAAATTGATGGATGGTTATTTTTCTCGCCTCCGGATGAACATCCACTCCTCTTCTGGCCAATTCGTACAATGCCACACCTTCTTTTTTGATGGCCGAATAAATGGGCGGAAATTGATCGATGGTTCCAATAAAAGCAGCGGTTGCTGCATGGATCACATGTGGTGTAAGAAAAGAATAGTCTTTTGCCTGCTCGGGCTCACTTTCTAAATCATAGGTAGGTGTTATTGCACCAAGCGTTATATGACCCGTGTATTCCTTTTCCTGTGCCATATACTCGTTTATTTTTTTGGTAAATTTACCAGTACAAACGATGAGTAAACCGGTTGCTAATGGATCGAGGGTACCTGCATGGCCAATTTTTTTTATCTGCAATAGATTCCGCATTTTCCGAACTACATCAAAGGATGTCCAATGCAGCGGCTTATCAATCAATAATACCTTTCCCTCCGCAAAGGGTAACTGAATGGAGGGATCTAATGGAACCCTTTCTTTCCGCTCCCAATTTTCCGGCACCCCGCCCGCTTCCAGCAACTTGCTGTTATATTTTGACCGATAGGTTTCTTTTCGGGCCACAGGTAATTTTTAGAAAGTATAAATAGATACAATAGTTGTTTGGGAAAATATCAAAAAGAAATGAGCATTTAATAAGCCCTTGCAAACAAAACACGCTGTTTACTGGCATTTCCTGTATAAATGCATTTCCCCTCTTCTTGCTGATTATTCAATGGAATACAACGTATTGTGGCTTTAGCAAGCTCCTTGATTTTATCCTCAGTTTCTGCCGTACCATCCCAATGTGCTGAAATAAAACCTGGTTTTTCATCCAACAACTTTACAAATTCCTCCCAATTATTGGCGGCAGTAACTCGCTCATCCCTGAAATTTTTAGCCTTATTGAAAATAGCCAACTGGATTTCATCCAATAATGCAATGATCCGATCACTTAACCCATCCATGCTGAAACTCATTTTTTCTTTTGTGTCTCTGCGCGCTACTTCCACCACATTATTGGCAAGATCTCTCGCACCAATGGCTATACGAACTGGAATTCCCTTCATTTCGTATTCTGCAAATTTCCATCCGGGGCGGTTATTGTCATTGTCATCATACTTTACAGAAATACCTGCAGCCTTCAATTGCTGCATCAATGCCTTTACTTTTTCATCTATCAATTGCTTTTGTTCTTCCCCTTTAAAAATTGGAACAATCACTACTTGTATAGGGGCTAGTTTTGGAGGTAATACTAAGCCTTGGTCATCACTATGCGCCATAACCAAGGCTCCAATCAATCGGGTGCTTACGCCCCAACTGGTTGCCCATACATAATCTAATTTATTTTCCTTATCGGTAAACTTTACATCAAATGCTTTAGCAAAATTTTGACCCAAAAAATGAGAGGTTCCTGCCTGCAACGCTTTTCCATCCTGCATCAGCGCTTCGATACAATAGGTATCTACTGCGCCTGCAAAACGTTCATTGGCAGATTTCACGCCTTTAATTACTGGCAATGCCATATAAGTTTCTGCAAAATCAGCATATACGTTGAGCATTTGAACGGTTTCGTCAATCGCTTCCTGTTCAGTAGCATGAGCCGTATGCCCCTCCTGCCATAAAAATTCTGTAGTACGTAAGAATAACCTAGTCCGCATCTCCCACCTAACCACATTAGCCCATTGATTGATTAACAAGGGTAAGTCCCGATAAGATTGTATCCAGCCCTTATAGGTATTCCATATGATGGCTTCACTAGTTGGACGAACGACCAATTCCTCTTCGAGCTTCGCCTCAGGATCCACTATTAATTTCCCCTTATGGTCGGGATCGGCCTTCAAACGATAATGCGTTACGATAGCACATTCCTTAGCAAAACCTTCCGCATTGGTTTCCTCGGCTTCAAAAAGACTCTTTGGTACAAACAATGGGAAATAAGCATTTTGGTGACCCGTTTCTTTGAACATACTATCCAATTGCTTTTGCATATTTTCCCAAATGGCATATCCATAAGGCTTAATGACCATACAACCCCTGACAGCACTATAATCAGCCAATCCGGCCTTAATAACCAAGTCATTGTACCATTGGGAATAATCTTCCTGCATGCTTGTGATCTCTTTGCTCATATTCAAACCCCCTCAGGGGTGATTTTTAAATGATTAAATATTTGAATGACACTGATTTATTAAAAAGGGAAGCTTCCCATTTCCTGGAATGTAAGTTATTTACTCCCCAACCTTGGAAATCATTCAGAATCAGCCCTTATAATGACATTTTGGCTTCAATTTAACATAACTTCTTTAGCATTGTAAATCAATGGCAAAGATTTTGGTATGTTGCGTTTGTTACCCTAAACGGCACAAAAGTAGTAACTTCATGCTATAATAATTTTAATCAAATTATCATGACAACAAAAATTATACAATTCATCCTTGTTATAGTTGCTTTTAGCAGCTGTACAACGCTATATAAAACGGGTCAAACCCCAGATGACGTTTATTTTTCCCCCGCAAGGCCTTATGAAGAATATAAAGAAACAACTCGAGAAGAAGTAGTTATCTATCACCCAGAAGACAGGATCATACGAATGGGTATCAATGATCCTCGCTGGAGAAATTTTGATCAAGAATACCGATACAATGCTTATAATTATGCCTCCAGCTATGGCAATTATTATACCCCCTATTTTTCACCTATTTATAGCCCAGTCTTTATTTCACCATCCCTTCCAAAAAACACCAGTCCAAGAAAAGATAATTTGGGAGGGTATAGTACCATTAGAAATTATAGCTCCAGCAATACCAAAATGGGGACTATAAAACCAGTGAAATCATATAACAATAGCAATAGCGGCACTATTGTAGGTAACATCATCCGGCAGATATTTAGTCCTTCTCCTGATAACACTAACAATGCGAGCAATTACAACAGTAGCAATAGTTCCAATAACAATTCTTCATACAATAACAATAGAACATATTCTCCAGCACCCTCCTACACTCCCAGTAGCAGTAACTCTTCTTCGTCTTCCGGAAGCAGTTCATCTGGTGGAGGGGGTGGTGCTATTTCAAGGCCAGCTAGAGGCGGAGGAAATTAAACTTTGGGGACGATTCAACCTATTTTGATCATTCATAGAAATTCTATTCTAGTTCGTCTATTCTTAAATACCAC
>CANJAW010000258.1:0-4523 GCA_947472215.1 Chitinophagaceae bacterium | reverse complement strand
TCAAAGAACCCCTTGTAATAAAGGGATATAAAAAGGTTAGTAAAAAAGCCTTGGACAAACTGCCGTTTCCGAAATTCATCAGCAACTATTTAACGGATAAAAATGTACCTTTAAGTCTGTTTTAGGCATTGCAGCCAAATTCATTCAATTAGATTATAAATATATGAGGGGTGTTAACAAAGTAATGTTAATAGGCAATTTGGGTAAGGATCCAGATATGCAGTTTTTGGAGGGCAATATCGCCGTTGCCAAATTCTCACTAGCTACTACCGAAACTTTTAAGGACAGAAGCGGTAAACTTATTTCACAGACTGAATGGCATACCATCGTTTTGTGGCGGGGGTTGGCAGAACTTGCTCAAAAATATTTACACAAAGGCAGTCAAGTTTACATAGAGGGGCGTTTAAAGACCAGAAGCTGGGAAGATAAAGAAGGCAATAAAAAATTTGCAACAGAGATTGTAGGAGATAATTTGATTATGCTTGATAAAAGAACTGATGGATCTGTCGTTGCTGGACCATCAGAAGGGCTAGAGGATTTGGGAGATATTCCTACAGATGAAGATGGCGCTGAAAGGTTACCTTTTTAATTAAAAAATACAACCAGTGTATGCTTCAAAAAGTATGCAACGGTGTAGTAAAAATATTATTAACTAAAACAGATAGTTTTGGATTACCATTCGGTTATGGATAGTGCCGTTTTTTTGCACTTCTCACTACTTTCAATAACTCCTGCTGCTTCAGCAGTACTTATTTTTTTAGCTGTAGTATTGTTTATCATTTCTTTTTTAGTCGCGGGTTCTGAGGTTGCTTTTTTTTCGCTAACCTATAAGGATATCAATTTGCTTAAGACTAAGCAGCAGCCAGCTTTCAGGCGTATCGTAACCTTACTGGATCAGCCCAAAACTTTATTGGGAGCGTTGCTAATCACAAACAGTTTGGTGAATATCGGGATTATTTTAATTTCGAATATACTGATGGATGGTTTATTGGATGCTTTTCAACTAGGCTTTTGGATCAATTTTTTGATTAAGGTTTTTTCTGTTACTTTTTTGCTTGTTCTTTTTGGGGAGGTTTTGCCTAAGGTTTGGGCTACCCATCATAAAGTTTGGTTTGCTTCTACTGCTTCATTACTCATTGAAATTTTCAATAGCCTTTTTTATCGGTTGAGTAAAAGGTTGGTGGGCTTTAGCGATGGCATTGAAGAGAAATTTTCTCCGCACAATTCTTCTATGTTGGATAGCAGCCAGCTAGACTATGCGATTGATTTGTTGCCGGATAATGAGGCCACTATGGAAGAAAAACAAATTTTAAAAGGAATTCGGAAATTCAGCGATACTACCGTTAAGCAGATTATGCGGACAAGGTTAGATGTGAGTGGGATTGAATATGGCAGTACGTTTGAAGAGGTAATTAAAAAAGTGGAGGAACTCCATTACTCCCGATTGCCGGTTTATAATGGCAATTTGGATGAGATGAAGGGGATGTTGCATACAAAGGATTTGCTGCCGCACGTGAATGCCAGCAAGGTCGAAAACTATGATTGGCACAGTTTGATGCGCCCTTCATTTTTTGTGCATGAGCAAAAGCAGATAGAAGATCTTTTGCAAGAATTTAGGAATCGGCGGATACACTTTGCCGTAGTAGTGGACGAATTTGGAGGTACTTCCGGAATTGTAACGTTGGAAGATATTATGGAGGAAATCATTGGGGATATCCAGGACGAATTTGATGATGAAGAAAATGCTAACAAAAAAATTGATGACTATACTTATATTTTTGAGGGTAAAACCATGATTAACGATGTGTGTAAGGCAATGACCTTGCCTGGAGATATTTTTGAAAAAGTGAGGGGAGATAGTGATTCCCTGGCGGGCCTTGTGTTGGAGATAGCTGGTGAGTTTCCCCAGGTTGACGAAGCCGTAGTAAGTGGCGATTTCACTTTTATTACACTAGCAATCAATAAAAATAGAATCGACAGAGTGAAGGTGGTGATAAGAAAAAATCCGGAATCCAATTAGATGTTGCTTTTACAAGGGCTTCAATAGCTGAACCAGGTAATTGAATTTTCAAACGGTAAGGATTACTTGCTTTGATATTGGTCGCATCATTTCACCTTTTAAATTTCAGGAGACGGTCATGCATAAAAAAAATAGTTTTCTTACAATAGGTCTGTATATCCCTCTGGTAGCTTGTTTTTTGATGGCGGCCTGTAATTCGCCGTATGTTTCAAAAAAGAGAGGCTATTTTGCTATTGAATTGCCCAAACATGCGTATAAAAGTTTTGATATTGAGCAGTTCCCCTTTAGTTTTGAATTCCCCGTATATGCGCAAATAGCAAAGGATAGTACTTACTTCGATGCTAGCCCTGAGAATCCTTATTGGATCAATGTTGATTTTCCACAGTTCCATAGCAAAATATTTTTAAGTTACAAGGCGATAGGTGGTAAGGCAATCTATAAAATAAAACAAGCAAATGGAAGCTATAAAGATTCTTTGGCAATCAATATTTTCGACAAATTAGTCAATGATGCCTATACATTGACTAATAAAAACAATGTAGTGTCCAATTCAATCAGTGAAAAGTTGTTTCATACAGACAATGGGGTTGGAGGAGTTTTTTTTAAAGTAGGCGGCAATGCAGCCACAGCGAAACAATTTTTTTTAACTGATACAACCCGGCATTTTCTTCGGGGAGCATTGTATTTTGAGGTAGCCCCCAATGTAGATTCTTTAAAGCCTATCCAAGATTTTTTACAGGTGGATATAGACCATATGATTCAAACTTTTAAGTGGAAAAATTAGTAAATTTCAACGGTGCAAGCCGCTACTAAGCCTGTACTTTAGGATAGGTTACCAAACTGTATTGTGAGGCAGTTCAATTTTTTAAATACCTTTTAGAGGTTTGTCAGTACTTTTGCATTTGATATGATAGTAATAAATAACAAGCTGGTTAGCGACGAAATTATTGAAGAACAATTTGTTTGCGACCTTAATAAATGTAAAGGCGGCTGTTGTGTAGATGGTGATGCAGGCGCTCCGCTTAGTAAGGAAGAGTTGGTTCACCTCAATGAGGTGTATGATGCTGTATTGCCTTATCTAGATGAAGAAAATAAGAATGAATTGCAAAGGCAGGGCCGCTATGTATATGATGACGAATTTGGCTGGGTTACACCTACTATTCAAAGTAAAATTTGTGTGTACGGAATTACCGATCCAAATGGAATTGTTAAATGCGGAATTGAACAAGCTTACAATGATGGAAAAGTTAGTTGGAAAAAACCTATTAGTTGTCATCTTTTTCCAATTCGGGTTCAACTGAGCAAGAATAAAGAGACAGAATATGTGAATTATGAACCCCGGGAAGATCTTTGTAGCGCTGCCTGTTCCTTGGGTAAGAAATTAAAGGTGCCCGTATATGTTTTTTTAAAAGATGCGTTGGTAAGAAAATATGGAATTGAATTTTACGAGACACTCGACGCAACTGCTAAGCATGTAAAGCCTGCTACTTAAACAGTATCACCCATCGTGATACCATTGTACATTAATTCTTTAAAAATAATTCATTGAAGATGAAAAAACATATTGATTGTATAGGCCAACTGGCTGTTTTTCTTTTATTGATTTCATTTTCTTCCTGCTCAGTCAACCGGGCAAAAATTGATAATAGTTTGGGTAAATATTTTGAAGAAAATAAAGTAGAAGGTTGCTTTACTCTGTTAAATAATACTGATGGAAAAGTGACAGTTTATAATATGACGTTAGATACTGCACGTTTTTCTCCTGCCTCCACTTTTAAAATTGTAAATTCTCTAATTGGTTTGGAAATTGGAAAAATTACCGATGAGAAAATGGTAATTAAATGGGATGGCGTAGATCGTGGAAATGAAGCGTGGAATAAGGACCTGTCAATGGAAGATGCTTTCAAACTGAGTGCAGTTGCTTATTTCCAGGAAGTAGCTAGAAGAATTGGAAAGGATACCATGCAGCGCTGGATTGACAGTTTGCAGTATGGCAACCGATTAATCGGCAAATCTGTAGATAGTTTTTGGCTTGACAATAGCATTCAAATTTCTCCGGATGAGCAGTTGGGCTTGGTAAAGCGTTTGTATTTTGACCAGTTGCCTTTTCAAAAAAGAACCCAGCAAATTGTTAGGGATGCCATGAAGCAGGAGGAAAATACGTTGTATTCTCTTTCTTACAAAACGGGATGGAGGATAGATGATCAAAAAAAATCTATTGGCTGGGTCGTTGGCTGGATTGAGGAAAACAAGCATCCTTACTTTTTTGTAACCTTCGTGAAATCTGAGGACCCCACTGTTGATATGAAAAAGATTCGCCTTCAAATTACCAAGGGGATATTAAAGCAGCTGGGTTTTTTTGAGGGAAGAATGTAGATTCATTTTCGATGGTAGCCATGGCTACAAAGCGGAAGATACTAGTCCATTCAATCAAACTATTTTATTCATCATACAATTATTTCATTGATTCAGTTTCAACATATCGAATATTTGCTCGGACTTG
>CANJAW010000257.1:0-4531 GCA_947472215.1 Chitinophagaceae bacterium | reverse complement strand
TTTTTTCATTTGTTCCATTAAGGCTTAAAACGTTTTTACAACGTCAGAAAAACAATTTTCTTCATTGTTTCAAGAAATACTTAGGTTTTCAAATTTTAGGATATAGGGAACGAAGAATAGGACTTTTTAATAAAATTTATGGGGAGTTAGATTGTGAATTTGCCTCTTTACCCTTTAGTGAATATAATATTTTAAATAATCCACTTGTAAAAGAGGCAGATATTATTCATCTCCATTGGGTGGCAGGAATGGTTGATTATGAGTCTTTTTTCAAATTTAATGATAAGCCAATTGTTTGGACTTTGCATGATATGAATCCTTTTCAAGGTATATTTCATTACAAAGATGACGAATTACGAAATTTTGTAATATCCGGAAAATTGGATGAGAAATTAAGGAAGCTTAAAGAAACAGCCATTGGTAAAAGAAAATCGAATTTATATGTTGTCGCACCTTCAAACTGGTTACTCTTTGAAGCAAAGAAAAGTAAAGCATTTTCAGATATTAATGGTTTTTGTATTTCAAATACAGTAGATACAATTTTATTTACTTTTCAAAAACAAAATTCTTTTAAAAAAAATAACAACATTCCTGATAATAATTTTATTTTTCTTTTTGCAGCCAATTCCGTAAAAATTCATCGTAAGGGCTTTGATTTACTAATTGAATCTTTACTTAAAATTAAATTTACTTCGTTTACTCTATTGGTATTAGGTGCTAATGCATTTACTTTTCCTAGTAGCTTGAATGTTATTTATCTAGGCATTGAAAATGAAGATAATAATTTAATTAATTATTATTCTGTGTCTGATGCGTTTATTCTTCCTAGTCGCGAAGATAACTTACCTAATGTATTGTTGGAATCATTGGCTTGTGGTACGCCTGTGATTGGGTTTTCGGTTGGTGGAATAAAAGAGCATATTTTAGATTACAAAACAGGTTTACTTGCTAAAGAGATCAATGCTCAGGCTCTCTCACAAGTAATAGAAGAATTTTGTATTAATAAACATAGGTTTGATCGTGAGTATATCAAAAATTACGCAATAGAAAATTTTAGCGAGCGATTAATTGCCAACAAGTATAAAAATTTATATAATGATATTATTAATAAGGATTTACTAAATGGTTAAACTCTCTATAATTACTATTAATTTTAATAACTGTGATGGATTGAAAAGGACTATTGAAAGTGTTTTTGCTCAAAAATTTACCGATTATGAGTATATTATTGTTGATGGAGGGTCAGTTGATGGTAGTAAAGAATATATTGAAAATAAGGCTAACCAATTAGCATGGTGGGTAAGCGAAAATGACCTTGGTGTATATAATGCAATGAATAAAGGCATTGTTCGATCAAAAGGCGAGTATTTGTTATTTTTAAATTCAGGAGATTATTTATGTGATGAATTTGTATTGAGTGAATTATTTAGCAGACCTATTACACATGATATAATTTATGGTGATATATTGTGGGATATGAATGGAAATTTAAGAGAAGGTAAATCTCCTGATACATTGACCTTCGATTTTTTTACTAAGCATTCTCTTCCGCATCAAGGTTCTCTTATTCGTAAAGCATTATTTTCAACCATTGGTTTGTACGATGAAAATTTTACTATTATATCTGATTGGTATTTTTTCATCTTAGCGATTTATAAATTTAACTGCTCTTACAGTCATGTTCAATTGTCAATTTCTGTGTGTAACAGAAATGGTATAAGTTGTGATCTATCCAATTGGGATAGAATTGTTTCAGATAGACAAAAAGTAATTCAAACGCATTTTTCAGCTTTTGCTTTTGAATATGAAAAAAATATTTCTAATCGTAATGAACTGGTAGAAATTAAAAGAATGTTTTGGTATCGTATTCAAAACAGGTTGAAATCTTTATTTCCTATTTTTCAATGAAAATACTTTTCATTTCTCATGATGCTTCTAGATCAGGAGCCCCTTTATTATTACTCGATTTAATTCGGTTGCTTACTGAAAGCGGTTTATATGAATGCACTGTTTTATTAAAAAATGGAGGAGTTCTTACTGCAGAATTTGAAAAAATTGCTACTACTTTTATTTGGAACTCTCCTGATTCGAAACTTTCATCTAGGACTTTACTGCAGCGCATTTTATATCGATATTCTTCTAGACTGGTTGAGTCAAAAAGAAAGACTGAAATACTTACAATAGTTAGAAAATCTGCAGTCATTATTAATAATACGATTACGAATGGAGAACTTTTAGAAATACTAACTACCGGTTATTCTGGTTTAATTTTAAGCTATATCCATGAGTTGAAGATGTCATCTTTTCGCTTTTCAACGGATCATGCTATTAATTTGACAATTCTTTTATCTCATAGATTTATAACTCCTTCAAATGCAGTGAAACTCTATTTAGAAAACGATTACAAAGTTCAAGCTAAACATATTTTTGTACTGAACTCTTATATTCCAGAAAATAAATGGCTAATTGATACTGAATTATTTTGTAATAAGAATAAATTTATTATTGGAGGTTGTGGTACTATTGATTGGGGAAAGGGAATTGATATATTTATTTCTGTCGCACGTCATTTATTGTCTTTGAATTTTCATAAAAAATTTCTATTTATTTGGAAGGGTGGAAATGTTAATTCAATTGAATATGAAAGATGTTTTCATGATATCCAGAAATCTGGTTTAAATGATATCGTAACTTTACTTCCAGCAGATGGTAGTATGTCTTCTTTTTACAAACATATTGATATCTTTTTTCTTTCTTCAAGGGAGGATTCTTATCCTTTGGTTGTTTTAGAAGCAGCTTCTTTCGGAAAACCTATAATCTGCTTCGAAAATGCTGGAGGAGCTCCTGAATTTATTCAAGATGATGCAGGTAATATTATTCCTTACTTAGATATTATATCATTAGTAAATGTTTTGTTGGACTATCAACAAAACCCTGAACTTGTTTTTCAAAAAGGTGCTATAGCTAAAAAAAGAATGAATTTTTTGCATCAAAATAAATCATTAATTCTAGAACAATTTAAGCAACTACTTAAAACTGACCTTAATGTCCATAATTAAGTCAATCGCATTATATCTTCCTCAATATCATCCTATACCCCAAAATGATAAATGGTGGGGGAAAGGTTTTACAGAATGGACCAATGTAACTAAAGCTAAACCTTTATTTAAAAATCACTGGCAGCCAAGGTTACCTTCAGATCTTGGTTTTTACGACTTACGTGTTCCTGAATCTAGAGAAATACAGGCTATGCTTGCAAAAGAATATGGCATACATGGATTTTGTTATTGGCATTATTGGTTTGGGGGGCAAAGGCTTATAGAACGACCGTTTATTGATGTAGTGAAAACGGGTAAGCCTGATTTTCCTTTTTGTGTGGCCTGGGCTAACCAAACATGGCAAGGAACCTGGCATGGCATATCTCATAATGAGGTACTTGTAGAACAAAATTACCCTGGTGTCGATGATTATACTGCACATTTTTATTCACTAATTGATGCATTTCATGATAAAAGATATATAGAAGTTGGAGGCAAAAAATTAGTTTTTATTTTTCGACCAATGGAAATTCCTAATCCCCAAAAATTTATTGCTTTATGGCAGCAGTTAGCCATTAAAGAAGGTCTTAATGGGATTCATTTTGTAGGGATGCATATGCCAACCGATTGGGATCCCAAAATTTCTGGTTATGATGCTATGGTGCAAAATTGGTTATCAAGAGATAAGTTTAAAAAATTTACTTTAAAGCAAAGGATAGAACGAAAGTTTTTTAATGGACAAATAATTTCAATGAATCATCTAATTGAAAAATCCCCAAACATTGTATCATATATTGATTATATCAATAATTATCCTGAATTTGAGTTAAAAAATGATGAATATCCGATGGTGTATGTCGATTGGGATAATACACCAAGGGCTGGAAAGGATGGCTGGCTATTTGATGGTTCTACTCCTGATTTATTTGGTAAATTATGCACCAAAGCATTTGAACAAACTAGTAACAAAAATGAAAATGAAAAGATTGTGATTATTAAATCATGGAATGAGTGGGCAGAAGGTAATTATCTGGAGCCGGATCAAAAGCATGGTCTTGCATTTCTTAAGTCTTATAAAAATTCCTTAAATAAATTTCAAAGTTTACATTCATAGGGTAATGTTAGTTAAAGAAAAGTATCTAGTTTCTGTCATTATGCCTGTTTTTAATGCTGCAAAATATATTGAAAGAGCTGTGGAATCTGTCATTCATCTTCCTGCAACAGGAGAATTAATTTTGATAGAAGATGATTCTCAGGATAATTCATATCAAATTTGTATAGCTATTCAATGTAAATATGCTAATGTTCGAATTCTCAAACATTTTGATGGTAAAAATCATGGAGCTGCTGCATCAAGGAACTTAGGTATTTCCAATGCTAAATATTTATATATTTCTTTTTTAGATGCAGATGATTGTTATTTAAACAATCGTTTTGATATTGAGGCTCATATTTTTGAGCAATTTCCTCAAATTGATGGAGTTTATGGTTGT
>CANJAW010000256.1:0-4550 GCA_947472215.1 Chitinophagaceae bacterium | reverse complement strand
GACACCAGCTAGGTCGGAGTATTTTTCTTGGATCAATAATACCAATGAAGGAACCACTGAAAAACAAACGTTGAGCAACCTCAATTTTTTTCAATATTTGCATGATGAATATGGTATGGTGTTGGATATTTATGCTTTTGATGCAGGGGCAATCGATGGTGCCGGATCCTATGGGTCGATTCATTCTACTAAATTTAAAACCCAGTTTCCAAATGGTTTGTTGGGCTTGGCAAATAAGTCTGTAAAAATGGGTACCCGATTTGGTGTATGGGGTGGACCGGATGGTTTTGGAAATTCGCCGGAAGAAGAAAAGCGTCGCCAAGATATGATGGTTTCCCTTTGCCGTGATTATCGGTTCGAACTTTTTAAATTTGATGCTGTTTGCGGAGACTTGAGAGACGATAAGCAGGATGCATTTATAAAAATGATGACCGAATGCAGAAAATATAATCCTAATCTTGTTCTACTCAATCATCGAATTAATCTTGGCGCAGAGGCGATTAAACATTCAACTACCTGGCTGCTTGGTGGTGCAGAAACCTATATTGATGTTCATATGATTAACAGCCAGACTGCCACGCATCACAGGGTAGGAGCACTTTCCAGAAAGCTGGTTCCTGGATTGCAACGGTTAACCGAGGATCATGGTGTTTGTCTTTCTTCCTGCCTCGATTATTGGGAAGATGATTTGGTTCTTCAGGCATTTAATAGAAATCTAATTCTTGCCCCAGAGATCTATGGTAATCCTTGGTTCTTGCGAGATGATGAATATCCCAGACTAGCCAGAATATTCAATTTAACTAGGAAGTATAAAGAAATATTGGTGAACGGAATTATTCTTCCGGAAGCAAAATATGGCGAAAAAGCTGTTTCAAGAGGCGATGACAAAACTCGTTTAATCACGCTTCGGAATTTAACTTGGGAGCCTGTTACCATTACAATTAAGTTGGATGAGGAGATTGGACTCGGCGATGGCTCTGTGGTTGAACTAAGGCAATATCATCCGGTAGAAAAAATGATTGGTCGATATCAAAAAGGACAAACGGTAAAAATTGAAGTGCTTCCATTTCGTTCCACCCTTTTATTGGCCTCCTCTGCAAAAATTTCTGAACCATCTATCGAAGGTTGTGATTATGAAATAGTAAGAGATGTAGTAGGAAAACCACTGAAGATTAATTTACTTGCTTTTCCAGGTGAAAAAAAGAATATCACTTTTCATGCTGCTGAGTATTCTTTTCTGAAGGCAATGATTGATGGTAAACCAATCAATGAATTGATAGCCGGTAAACCACTTGAAATAATTTTTCCTGGAACACCCCTAAAGGAAAAGTATCACCGAAAATTGGGTGATATGGTATCAATAGCCGTACCTGATGATGCAGAAGGGCTTTATGAAGCAACTTGCTTTGCGGCCGATAATAATGCGTTAGAGGCTCGTTCGCTATTGCGGTCTGGACCAACAAAAATTCCTCAGGTACAGAAAGCAAGGGATGCTTTTTTTGCCCAGCCTTTGTTTGCGGATAGGGGATTATGGGATCGGAATCTTTTTGATGGTGACCTCAAAACATCTTTTTATCCCAGCAGAAGGCAAGGTAAAATGGATTTGCGCATCAACGGTGGGGCATTTCGATTGGACTTGGGTGCCCTAACTCCGCTAGACAGTATAAAAATTATTGTTGGAGACGAGCAAGCACTTCAGCCTTTTAAATCTTTTGAAGCCATTCGGGTGCAAACATCTGTTGATTTAAAGACATGGTCAACCATCCTGCTATTGGCCGGAAAATCGATGGTTTTACAGTTAGATAAATCTAATCCAATAAGGTATTTGCGATTCCCAAGTTCTCCTGAAAAGATTTTAGAAATCGAGGGTTTCCTGAATGGAAAGGCAGTAAAAAGAACCCTTTGGAGAGCATCTAATTTATTCAGTGCTTACCGCCCAATGACTGCAAAAGCCGCATTTCAACACAGCTTTGTACTCAATGAAATTCCCAAAGGGAGTTACCTGGCAGTAGCGCTTAACGGGATTCACGGTATTGAAGGAGCCTATGCAGCCTTACGTGTAAATGGAAAACTGGTAGGAGCACCCGATAGAAGTTTATCTTATAGAAGCAATTCATGGGAGTATCCTGTGCCATTGGTAGAATCAAATTATACCTATTATTTTCCGTTGACAGAAGATATGAAAGGATCAAAAATCGATGCGGTAGTAATGGTAATGAAAGATGGCATTGCAAAATTTAATCCCGAAGTATGGATTACAGCCTATCCGATTCCTTATGAAAAGAAAGAACTAACACTTTACTAAAAAAGTTGAGTACGAATTACTGGTTTATTAGTATTACTTAAAGAGCCTAAGCGTGAATTAAAAAAAAGAATTGAAAATATAGGAGTAAAAATAAGTTAATAGTAAAACTTGAATGATAGTTTTAATGTATCCATGTTCATAGGATACTGGTTGCTTTAGTCGTTCTGTTTTTTGATGAAACAAGCCTATTTTTTATGCTTTTTTTGGATTTCATGTCACTTAAAATTGCTAGCTAAATTTAGAATGTGCCTATGCTTTCTAATCTATTTACTGGAGAAATATTGCAATGAAAATCTTAAATTCCGTACAACCAATTTTATTTATTTATAATAAATTTGAAGGGTGTTTTTTAAGATATAATTATGTGTAGCCCGATGGCTGCAGGTAAATAAATTTACATGCCGATAAATTAGTTTACTTCATAGTTGATTTAAAACATTTAAAAACTAAGCTTACCATATTGTTCTCCAATGGTTCTGAAATTTTATCCGGAGCCCAGTGAATTTTTATAAGAAACTTTAGTTATTTATTTCATAAGCTTTTAAAATAATGAATGATGAGAATTACATCTAATCAACTCCTTTTTATTTTTTTATGTTTGGAATTATTTCTGTGTGGTAATGCGGAAGGTCAAAGCCCAGCGAACGCAAAGATTAAAAAACCTAATATTATTTTCATACTCGCAGATGATATGGGATATGGAGATGTAGGGTGCTATAATCCTGAGTCGATGATTGCAACTCCCAATATGGATAAACTTGCCTCTCAGGGAATTAAATTTTTAGATGCGCATAGTCCTGCTGCTTTGTGTACACCATCTCGGTATGGTCTGCTTACCGGAAGATATTGCTGGCGTACCAGCTTACAGCAAGGAGTGATACTTGGTTATGATGAAACCCCTTTAATAGAAAAGGGAAGATCAACTATTGCAACTATGCTGAAGGACAAAGGGTATAGCACCGCTTGTTTTGGAAAATGGCATCTGGGTATGAACTGGCCAACAAAGAATAATTATAAAATACAGAACGACTTCAATAAGTGGTTTGATAACCCAGTTTTCCTTGAGAACGAAATGAATATTGATTTTTCAAAACCGATTTCCGGTGGACCAACCGAACTAGGTTTTGACTATTTTTTCGGATCGCTTGGCTGTACTACAAGTGATCCTCCATATTGCTTTATAGAAAACAACCATGTCTATGAAAATCCATCTGAGCGGAGTCCTTCAAAATACCTTGGTTTACCTGGATTTGTACCAGGGGGTTGGAGCAAGAACTTTCCTTTAGAAAAAGTTGATGTGGAATTTACGAATAAAGCAATCAGCTATATGGAGAATCAGATTGAAAAAAAATCCAAGGAACCATTTTTTGTTTATCTCGCCCTTTCATCTCCCCATAATCCTTTTCTCCCGCCAGATTTCACTTTAGGCAAAAGCAAAGAAGGTCCTAGGGGTGATCTGGTTATGGTGGTTGATTGGAGTGTTGGTAAAATCATGGAGTTTTTAAAAAAACAAGGTATCGAAGATAATACGCTGATAATAGTAACCAGTGATAATGGAGCAGTAAAGGGTGCTAATGGGCACTTGTCAGAATGGAAGTTTAAAGGATATAAAAGTAATATATGGGAGGGAGGACATCGTGTGCCATTTCTTGCCCGCTGGCCCGGTAGAATAAAACCAGGTACTTCAAGTGAAGAGGTGATTAGCCTAACAGATATGTTTGCATCTTTTTCTAGTCTGGTTTCTCATACGGTTACCAAAAATGAAGGAGAGGATAGTTATAATGTATTACCTGCGATTTTTGGGGGTAAATCTATAGCGAGCAATGCTGCTGTCAGGATTTTTCATTCAGGAGCTGGCTTTTTTGCCGTTAGAAAAGGAAATTGGTTACTAGTACAAGGGACAGTAGGCCCAGGTTCAGGCAATATCGATTTTACAGCCGATTCATTGAAGGGGAAAGGACAATTATACAATCTGTTGCAGGATCCTTTTCAAAAAATCAATCTTTGG
Organism: Chitinophagaceae bacterium; assembly: GCA_947472215.1. GTDB lineage: Bacteria > Bacteroidota > Bacteroidia > Chitinophagales > Chitinophagaceae > Ferruginibacter. The sequence goes on along the minus strand of CANJAW010000256.1, from coordinate 237 downwards.
AATGATAAGCCATTATTGAGGGATAGCCTTGCTGCACTTATTATAAATGTGAAAAGTCATCCTGGTAGTAACCAGCAATTTCTTAGATCTTTTTGACCTTACGAAAATGAACGCAAAAACCATCTCGCTCTTACGTCATTAAAATACGCCAATAAAAAAATATTAAAATATCACTACTGTCCGATAAAAGTATAAAAATTGAGCCATATTACTTAAAATATGGCCCAAAACATATAG
>CANJAW010000255.1:0-4576 GCA_947472215.1 Chitinophagaceae bacterium | reverse complement strand
TTCTGAATTTATAAAATGAATCAAGAGCCACTTCTCTTGATTCTGAATTTATAAAATGAATCAAGAGCCACTTCTCTTGGTACTAATTTTTTCCCAATACTTACGCCCAGTGAATCAAGTTGATCAACCATCTCAGGTGCATCCCTTATCTTAAGATCCACTTCACCAACTGTCATAGGAGTTGTAAATCTATCATCAATCGCAGAAAAAGCAATTACAGCACTATCTTGGATCGCTTTCATAAGGATCGAAATAAAACGCTGATTACCATTATCTTCATCTGCAGCGTATCTAAATGGGAGATTGATTTTTTCCCTTGAGTCTATTTCCCGCCAAATTTTATGGCGATAAATAGCATCATCGGCCCTTATATGTTCGTAAGGCAATGGAATTCTATCCTTGTTTTGTTGATCGCTTATATCAGCACCATTATCATTCCTAAGCGATTTTTTCAGCGCGGGTATTGGCAAGCTATCCAACTTTTGTACTGGTGGTGGAGCAATTACCACAGCAGGTGCAACCGTATCAGTAACAGCCAAGGCTACAACAGGTTTCGGTGCTTCTTCCGCTACTTTTTTTGTTACGGCACGTTTTTTTGCAGTTGCCCTTTGAGCCTCCACACAATTTACAAAAGCCACCATGCTCAAAAAAAACAAAACTAATTTAACAGAATGCCTTACCATAGCCCGATTTTTATATTTTTTAATATAACACTATCCCTACGCCTTGAATGGTACGTTGCTTTCCATCGGGTCCCTGAACTTTTACATTGTCAAAAGTAACACTGGTTCCAGGCCCTGCCCGCTGAATATAAGAAGCAATTGGCGAAAGATTATTTCCTTTTAAATCTGTAGTCTGAACATTTGAAAAGTTAGCACCCGAAAAATAAACAGTTGCCGAAACAACAGAAAAATTCGCTGCAAAATCAAAGTTTTCCAATTCAGCACGACAATATTGCTGACTCTTAAAATTTCCTGAAGTCATTCTTGTTCCACCTGGACCAACTTTGAAAACAGGATTCGGTATTTCTTTTACCCTAAATTCAAATGGGGTTGTTTTCCCATCTGCAGTCACGGTTAAAGATGCCTTACCGGGTGTAGTAACAGTTACAATACGATTACCTAGTTCTCCACTTAAAGTTCCCCCTGTAATTGTAACAGTAGTTTTATCCCATCCCGAACCAGAAGATATAGTAATAGGATTAGGAACCCCAATGTAAAAAACATTCATTTTATCCAACATCACAGCTGCTCCACCGGGTGTTCCCACTACATATTTCACTTCTTCAGTTTTGGTTTGGGTTATCCCATCCTGATCAAGATACCTTATCGTTACTGGTAATGATTTAGCACCAGCACCACTAGCAGTTAATTTATAGGTACCCTTACCATCTATTACAGGAACGCTTGCCCCCCCAATAGAAATTTGCGGTGCTGCGGCGGAGCTAAATGCTCCTATACCTGCAGTTATTGAGACTTCCTGCCCTGGCATTACATAGTTAGAACTTTGTCCAACCAATACGCCCGTTTTATCAAACTTTACAACAACCGCTCCAATTTGCTCATGGCAAAAAGTTACTACCTGATTTTCAGCGTTTTTGATATTGTTTTGAAACTTACTAAGCAAGGTTAATCCTGCCACTGTTGGTGTCATATGAAAATAGGCAATCGTGAACTCCTTTCTAGTACCATCCTGCCCGATTGGAGGATCTACATCTACAGGCAATGTTTTTTCAAATTTTTCTTTTATTTTGTCATCAATAGTAAGCATCGCCAATTTATAGGCTTTTAACTTTGCCTCTAATTCTTTCCCCTTACCTTCTGTGTCAAATAAACGAGTAGCTGCATCCATATTGTCTTCCTTAAATGTCTCCTTTCCCTCTCTCATTTCCAATCCGGCAGCTTCTTTAAGCGATTTTTTAAGCCCTTCTATATAAGTATTCATTTCATCCGAAAGCTTTTTTGCTTGTTCCGCTTTGGGTTGCCATATTTTGGCTTTTTCGACAGATTTTGGATCAGCTAACTTTTCACTCAATGATTTGTACATTGTTTGGTTTGCAGCTGTTAAATTACTGCTAGAGTTCTGCAAGCTCAGGTCAACCACTTTAAAGGCGTTTAATATCTCGCTGGATACATTCATTGCTAACAATGCTGTTAACACTAAATACATCAGGTTGATCATCTTTTGCCGGGGCTCTTTAGGTAAAGCCATAGTATTTTGGATTTATGGTTGTTATGTAAATTGAATAATTTATACTATCTGCTTTTCCCTTAATTGAATACCTATCAATTTGTATATTAAGGGAAAGCTTTGCACCTATGAACTTTTCATTTGCATAGCACTCAACATATTACCGTATACTGAGTTTAATTTACCCAGATTGCCCGCCAATAAATTAATTTGATCTTTTGCTTTTGTAGCATCGTCCACGCTGCTCATCATTACAGTACTAGCTTCAGCCATTTTACCATAAAAACTATTTAATGCTTTTAGGTGGTTATTGCTTTCTTTCAATTCAAGTTCATAAATCGTATTCAAACTACCTAGATTTTTTGTCAACACTTGTACCTGTTCGTGAAAACCTTTTGAACTTTCTGTTGCACTATTAAATGATGACATAGCAGCAGCACTATTAGTAAATGCGCTTGACATAGCGCCTAGGGAAGAAGTAGCTTCCTTTGCCTTTGCACCCAGCTCATTTGTTGATTTTACAGTTTCTCCGATATCAGATAACCCTCCTACAGTTTGCCCCAATTTAGCAAAACCATCACTTAATTTTCTCATATTATCAGGAGTAATATCTGCATCCTGCAACATTTTATCCATACTCCTTAATGCAGGATTGCCTGTTTCAACGGGCGCTGCAGGTGAAGGGGCAGGTCCTTCTGGAGGCGGTGCAAACACATAGAGCAATGCATACCCCAAAAAGATAATCGATTCAGTCCACAACCCAATTTTTAACCATACATCTGCACCGGGTGCATGGGTAATTTTGAAAAGTGCTCCTAGCAAAACCGGAACGGCTGCAGCAGACACAAAAATATTTAGAATTCGATCGATTGGACGGGATTGACCAGCGGCTGACATAATTTTTGGAATTTTAAATGTTAAAATATTATTTTTATTTTCAATGGATATTACAGTTACATCAAATCAATCTGTAACAATCTTTTATGGAAGATCGTTATTTTATTTTAAAAACTCAACTATTTTCCTTTTTTATTTGAAGGTGGTAGATCAATAACGCAACGAAATCCAATATAAGATTTAGCGGTATCTTGGTACTCGTAATTACGTGCGCTTGTTTGCAAATAGTATCCTACATCTTTCCAGCTTCCACCCCGAGTCACCTTACGTTTCATACGAGGAGGGTCAGTATCCTTGGCATCCCAACGTACCTCAGGATTCATGTCATGCTGAAAATTATAGCCTCCTTCATAAAACAAAGAAGAAGTCCATTCCGCTACATTTCCTGCCATATTGTACAAGCCAAAATCATTTGGCCAGTATGCATCCGCCCTAACAGTGTAAAAGCCCCCATCCTCAGGATAATTCCCCCGACCAGGTTTGAAATTGGCCAATAAACAACCCTTTCTATTTCTCAAATAAGGTCCCCCCCATGGATAAGGAGATTGTGAACGTCCGCCACGAGCAGCATATTCCCATTGAGCTTCTGTAGGAAGCCTGAAATCTGATTCGGTAACTCTTTTCTTTGAATCAAGGTAACCATTTAAGTACTGCGTTCTCCATTCGCAAAAAGCAGTAGCCTGCTTCCACGAAATCCCCACCACAGGGTAATTCCCAAATGCAGGATGACTATAATATTTCTTAGCCATTGGCTCATTATAGGAATAGGCAAAATCCCTTACCCAACAAAGCGTATCGGGGTAAATTTCTAAATCCTTCTTAACAATGAATTTTGATCTTGCAATATCTTTTTGCTTACTTTGAGCTGCTGCCTTAAAATTAAAGGTCTCAGAATGAAAAACCAATTTTGCAGGATTGATTTCTTTTTTATTGAAAATTCGATTATCAGGCGTAACCATTATAGCTTCAATCTTCTCCATCCCAGCCCCCCCTAAAGAGCCCCATTTGATGGCTCTTGCTTTTTTCCAATCAATTAATTCAGCAGGTCCATCAGTCCCTGATTTTCCTACTATAATAAACCCCATTAGCTTAGCAGCTATAGAATCCCTAACCCAGTTCGTAAACTGCCGATATTCATTATTGGTAATTTCAGTGGCATCCATCCAAAAAGAACTGATGGAAACCTGTTTGTTGCGTGCAGTAAAAGCAAAATTAACATCCTCATCACTAGGGCCCATGTGGAAAGTCCCAGTGGGAATTAAAACCATGCCGGGAGGTTTAGGAAGTTTCCAGCCCTTAGAAGGCTCAACTCCGTATAACTGCCCATCAGTAGGCAGATCTTTTTTATTTTTGCCCAGCATTTTACAGCCTGACAAAAACGTAATAGTAATTAAAATTATAATAGCTAAAGCCCTATTCATCATTGACAACATTTTTAAAAAGCGAGACAAATGTAAGGAATATTTTGAATTTTACTTATTTAACCAAC
>CANJAW010000254.1:0-4599 GCA_947472215.1 Chitinophagaceae bacterium | reverse complement strand
ACTGAATTGGCAACTCCTGCCTCCATCAGTTCGGTGAATGGAAAGAGCGGATTGAGTGTTTCTATAGGAACGGATGATATTGCAGAGGGTACTACGAATAAATATTTTTCAAATGTGCAGGCAAGAAATGCCATCAGTGCAGCTGCTCCTTTGGCTTACAATGCAGGCACTGGGGTGGTTTCACTCGCAACACTTCCTGCTGCAAATGGCGGAACAGGCTTGACTGCTGTTGGAACCAACGGCCAAATATTGACATCGAACGGAACCAATTTGGTATGGTCCAATCCATCGGCAACTATTGGAGCTGCTACCAATGCATCCAATTTATCTGGAGGTGCAGCCGGTTCAATACCTTATCAAACAGCTACCAATACCACCGATTTTTTAGCGGTAGGTACCGATGGTCAAGTGTTGAAATTAAGTGGCGGTTTACCAACTTGGTCTGCTGCACCCGCCACGGGAATGACTTCATTGAATGGGTCAACAAGTTCTGTTCAAACATTTGCAACACCTGGTACTTCGGGTACTGCCCCTGCTTGGTCAACTGCCACTGGTGCCCATACCCTGAATATACCGATGGCATCCGCAACCAGTGTTACTGCTGGTTTATTGAGCAAGGCTGATTATGATGTATTCAATGCAAAGCAGGCTACATTGTCTAGTACATCCCTAACAGTTGGAACAACTTCGATTGCTTTGGGTGCTACTGCAACCACCCTTGCAGGATTAACTTCGGTAACATCTACTGGATTTACAGGGGCTTTAACAGGTAATGCAAGTACAGCCACAAAATTAGCGGCTACTAAAAATATAAATGGAATAGCTTTTGATGGGAGCGCAGATGTTACCATTGCAGCAGCAGCTGGAACATTAACTGGAACAACCCTCGCAGCGAATGTGGTTAGTTCAAGCTTAACAACCATTGGTACATTAACTGCAGGCGCAGTTCCTTATTCATTATTAACAGGAACAGTGCCAATATGGAATCAAAATACAACTGGTAATGCTACGACAGCAACGACTGCTGGAAATATTACAGCAACAACCAATGCAACAGTAACTTCCTTAGCAAGCTTAGCAACAGTAGGCACGATTACTTCAGGCATATGGAGTGGAACAACTATTGCGATTGCAAATGGAGGAACAGGCGCAACCACTGCTGTTGGGGCTTTAACAAATTTAGGTGCAGAGGCTGTTGCAAATAAAAGTACCAATATCACTACAGATGCTGCATCAACAACAAAGTATCCAAGCGTTAAATTAATAAAAGATTATGTAGATGCGCAAACTGCAGCAGCAGGAGTGGCTGATGGATCTATTACTTCTGCAAAAATTACGGATGCTACTATTATGAATGTAGATATTGCAACTAATGCAGCAATTGCATATTCAAAATTGAATCTTAGTTCTTCCATCACCAATGCTGATTTGGCCGGAAGCATCGCTGCTGCAAAATTAGTGGGTACCGATATTGCAACTGTTGGAACGATTACAGCAGGTACTTGGAATGGAACTACTATTGCTATTGCCAACGGGGGTACAGGGGCAATCACTGCTGCTGCGGCAAGAACCAATTTAGGATTGGTAATAGGTACTAATGTGTTGGCACCCAATACTGCCATCACGGGTGCGACCAAAACAAAAATCACCTATGATGCAAACGGATTAGTCACTGTAGGTGCAGATGCAACTACTGCAGACATTGCTGCAAGTGCCAATAAAAATTATGTGACGGATGCGCAACAAACTGTAATTGCCAATACATCGGGAGCGAATACCGGAGATAATAGTGCCAATAGTTTATATGCAGCTTTGGTAACCAACGCTACGCATACAGGGGATGCAACAGGTGCAACCGCTTTAACTGTAAAAGGGATTAACGGTGTTTTAATGAGTGGATTATCAACAGGGATATTGAAAAACACCACTGCAACAGGTATACCCAGCATAGCGAGTGCAGGCACCGATTACCAGGCACCCATTACAGTAACCACAACAGGAAGTTCAGGTGCTGCCACATTAATTAGCAATACGTTCAATATCCCAACCTATACCTTGGCTGGTTTAGGAGGTATCGGCTTAGCCGGCCTAAGTGCTACTACCCCTTTAGTATATAATAATTCAACAGGAGGGTTTTCCATTCCCGTTGCAACTTCTAGTGCGAATGGATATTTAAGCAGTGCAGATTGGTCCACCTTTAATGGCAAACAAGCAACATTAGCTGCAGGTACTGGAGTGACCATTGCAAGCAGCACAGTTTCCATAGGACAAAGTGTGGCAACCACCGCAACCCCTACTTTTTTAGGAGCTATATTAAGTGGTAGCACATCAGGAACAGCAACCCTTGCTGCACCGGCAGTAGCAGGCATAACCACCATTACTTTGCCAGCTGCCAATGGAACCTTGGCAACCCTTGCAGGGATAGAAACTTTCACAAACAAAACACTGACAAGCCCTGTTTTAGTAACACCAGCATTGGGCACGCCAGCCTCTGGTGTTGCAACCAATTTAACAGGCTTGCCTTTAACTACTGGGGTAACAGGTATATTGGGTGTTGCAAATGGAGGAACAGGATCTTCATCTCAAAACTTTGTAGATTTATCGACTGCACAAACCATTGCAGGAGCAAAAATATTTAACGGCAATACATCCGTTAGTGGTGCTAATACATTCATAGTTGGAACTGGAACAACTACCTTAGGTGGAGCGTTAGGTGTAACTGGAGCAACAACTTTATCCTCCACTTTGTCAGCAGGCACCTCCACTTTAGCAAGTGCATCTATTACAGGAAATGAAACAGTAGGTGGAACATTGGGTGTAACTGGAGCTACAACTTTATCCTCCACTTTGTCAGCCGGTGCATCCACTTTAGCAAGTGCATCCATCACAGGAAATGAAACAGTTGGCGGAACATTGGGAGTAACTGGCGCTACAACTTTATCCTCCACTTTGTCAGCCGGTGCCTCCACTTTAGCAAGTGCAACTATTACAGGGAATGAAACCGTGGGTGGAACATTGGGTGTAACGGGAGCAACGACACTGTCATCCACTTCAGCACATACTGGAGCTGCCACTTTTGCTTCAACAGTAGGTGTAACGGGCGCTACAACATTAACTTCTGTAACTGCTTCTGGAGCTGCTACTTTTAGCAGTACGGTTACTATTCCAACGGGTGCTGGGGCAAATAAAATATTAGTTTCAGATGCAAGTGGCAATGCAACATGGAATGCAAATCCAAATGCTGCGTTTAGAATAGCTTCAACAGCTACAGATAATATTAGTGCCACTGCAGATAAATATGTTATTTATACTTACGCGGGAGCTGGTACAATCACATTGCCTGCTGTAACTGCAGCAATGAGTGGTAAAGAAATTATCATTAAAAATGTATCAAATTATAATGTAACCATTAATACCACTTCCTCACAGGTTATTATAGTTGACTTTGCCAACATTGCTGCAACGACTGCAATACTAGGTGCGGAGGCATCTAATAACTGGATAAAGCTAGTGGCTGATGGCGGCAGTACTCGATGGATTGCATTTAGAGCATTGTTCTAATGGCTCACAATAAATAATTAAATGAAAAAAATTGTATTTATCATATTAATCAGTTGCGCATTTGTAAAAGCAAATGCCCAAACAGGCATTGGTACGACTACGCCAGATGCTTCTGCTAAGTTGGATGTAACATCAACTAATAAAGGTTTTTTGCCACCACGTGTTGCATTAACTGCAAGCAATGCGGCGAGTCCTATTACTACTCCAGCCAATGGATTAATGGTTTTTAATACAGTTACAGCAGGTGTGAGTCCTTATCAAGTAGTACCGGGTTATTATTATTGGGATGCTACAGGATTAAAATGGGTGAGTTTGTCTACTACCGTGGGCAATGTGCAAAATCAGGGAGTTTTCAGGTCTACAAGTAATACAAGTGCAGGATTAGCTGTTTCCACTTGGAATAGCAGGTTTAATAATATTGCTTCAGGTGATTTGACAGTTACTTCCAACACCAGTTTTGCACTTTCCAATGGTATTTATAAATTAGAGTGGGCGCTGCCTTATCAACAAGGGAATACGTATAATCTCATGGCACTTCAAGAATACAGTTCAGGATCTTGGGCTGCCTTTTTAAATGACAATGGATATGCGGCAATTGGAAATGGGGGTAATACTGATTGGGGTGGAGGTACTTTTGCTGCAGATATTGTTGATTGTTCTTCTAGTACAAGAACCTTTAGATTATTAAATCTAGATGGATCAAGAACACTTTATTACGGAGCAAACTTTATCATCACTAAATTAAATCCTGCCATTACTACTTCAACTACTGCAGATAATTTAGGAAATCATACTGCGACAAAAAATTTATTGCTTAATGGATATTATTTGTCCAATGACGGAGGTAACGAAGGAATAAAAATAGACAACACTGGCAATGTGGGTATTGGTACGGCAACCCCATTAACTAAATTGCATGTATTATCTGGGAATAATAATTCAGTATACATTGAAAGTACTACCGCTGATAATAACGGCATGGTGATTTTAAATGCAAATACGAGTCAAAACTGGGCCAATGGATGGCATGAGTTTCTT
>CANJAW010000253.1:0-4601 GCA_947472215.1 Chitinophagaceae bacterium | reverse complement strand
TGTTGCCTACCCGATTGTTTGGTTGCTGAATAATATTACCAAAATTATTTTTAAACTTTTCAATATTAAAGCTTCCTCCGACAATGCAGTTACGGAAGAAGAAATCAAAGCTATGATAACTGAAGGTAGCGAACATGGTACAATAGAAGAGGAGGAAAAAGATATTATAGAACGGGTTTTCCATTTAGGGGATAGAAATATCACCTCGCTTATGACCCACCGAACTGAAATTGTTTGGTTTGACATACTTGACACCGTTCAGACAATCACCGAACAACATGGTCAAATCAACTATTCTACCTATCCGGTATGTGATAAAACCGTGGACGATATTAAGGGGATTATCTATATCAAAGATTTATTAAAAGCGCCTAGTGGAACCTCTTTAAAGGATCTTGCCAAACCAGCCCTCTTTGTTCCTGAAAACAATAGCGCTTACCAGGTACTGGAAAAAATAAAGCAAACCAAAATTCATAGCTGTTTTATTGTAAACGAATATGGCACTCTAGAAGGGATGCTAACGCTCAATGATATTTTGGAAGCTATTGTAGGTGATGTACCACAAACAGGCCAGGAGGAATACGAAATTGTTAAACGCAGTGATGGAAGCTATTTGGTGGATGCTCAAATTACTTTCTATGATTTTTTAAGCCGTTTTGAAAAAACAGAATGGATGAATGAAGGAGAGCATGAATTTGACACCATTGCAGGTTTTGTACTTCACGAATTGGAACGAATTCCTGCTACCGGTGAAACGTTTGAATGGCGCGGTTTTGAATTTGAGATTGTAGATATGGACGGTCAGCGAATCGACAAATTAATTGTAAAGATCTCCGAAGAATTAAAGGACAACATGGAAGAATAATAACTGACTATTCAATTGATGCCGGTGTGGATTTTTACTCCAGTTATTTAAAATGAAAAAGTCGCCTTCTCATCCGGATTATTCAGCCGACTACTTTTACGAACACCGTTTACCAGGACGTGAATAATACCCATTTGCTGAGCGTTTTCTTCGTAAAGAATATTATTTATCAATTCTATTTTTCCCAGCTTTTCTATATTTTTTGCTTCAAAATAACAAATCACAGCTTCCTCCTGTAGTTCAAATCCCAAAAATTGCAAACTCGCTTTTTTCCCATCCGTCGAAATAGATAAATGCTTTTGTAAATAATTGTTGACGAGTTGACTCATTTCAGCCTTTAATTTTGCATCTTGCAGGTCAACTTTTGTGATGTATTTTTTTCGCAATGATTTTTCAAAATCATCGACAAAAATTTTACAACTAATTTCCAATGTTTTTTCGATCGCATTGTGCTCAATCTCTGTTACAGTTACAAAAATCGGATGATGATTGACGCCGAAATTGGTTAAAGCAAATGCAAGTAACCATTTATAAAGTATAGATGCCATTTAAACAAAGAATTAGCTGTTTCCCCTCTGATGAAGGATATTTGAAAAAAAACAAAATTAACAACAAACTCCCAACTAATTACACATGAGTGATTTTGTATTTTACTTTACAACTGGCTGGAGTCATATCATTAGTTGGAATGCCCTTGACCACTTGTTGTTTATCATTGCATTGACAGCCATTTATTTGGTTGGAAACTGGAAAAATGTACTCGTTTTAATCACAGCATTTACCATTGGCCATTCGCTTACATTGGCCTTGAGTGTATATGATTTAATCCGCTTTAATGAAAAATGGGTAGAGTTCCTTATTCCTTGTACCATCGTTTTTACCGGCACCTTTAACCTATTGGTACCCCAAAAGGTATCGTCATTTAAGGCTAACTACTTGCTTGCATTATTATTTGGATTGATACACGGAATGGGCTTTGCGAATACCATTCGCTTTATGCTAGCAAAAAATCAGCATATTGCCATTCCGCTGATAAGCTTTAATTTCGGTTTAGAAGTCGGCCAGATTGCTTTGGTATCAATGGTTTTATTAACTTGCTATTGCTGGGTTAATAAGTTTGGGCTCAACAGGCATTGGTGGATAGGGTCATTATCTGGATTTGCCATTTTAATAGCACTCAAAATGGCTGCAGAAAGATGGCCCCTTTAACTTAGGGATTGCCCAAACATTTTTGTACTGCTTTACCGAAGTACAATTTAAAATGAAAGATAGTATACTGATAAATATAAATTTTACAACAATGAAAAAAATAATTTTATTTTCCATTTTATTTGCCTTTACCTTTTGCAGCCATGCACAGGATATTAAAAACAATCCGGGTAGTAACCATGGAAATCGCTTTGAACAATTGGGCACCATCCTTCCTACACCCAACGAGTACAGAACTGCAAGTGGTGCACCTGGTCCAAAATATTGGCAACAGCGCTGCGACTATGATATTGTTTGCGAACTAGATGAACCCAATCGTAAACTGAATGGAAAAGAAACCATCACCTACTTTAATAACTCACCCGATCCGCTCTCCTATTTGTGGATACAATTGGATGAGAACGAGCATAGCAGCAAAAATAACGCTGGGTACCAAGTAAGCAATGAAATGCCTAAAACTGTATCTGAGCAGGATATCATCCGATTCAGTGGCAAAACCGACAAAGAGTATGGAGATAATATCCTACAGGTTACTGATGCTGCAGGAAAACCACTAGTATATACTACCAACAAAACGATGATGCGCATTGAGTTGCCTAGTTCTTTAAAGCCTGGCCAGCAATTTATACTAAAAATTGAATGGAACTACTTTATCTCTGAACGGATTAAATATGGCGGACGGGGAGGGTATGAATATTTTCCAGAAGACGGCAATGACCTATTTACGATGACCCAATGGTACCCTCGCCTTTGTGTATACAGTGATTTTCAAGGTTGGCAAAATCACCAGTTTGCCGGAAGTGGCGAATTTGCTTTGACCTTTGGCAATTTTAAGGTGGCGATGACCGTACCTGCAGATCATGTGGTGCTATCTACTGGAGTAGGACAAAATTACCAGCAGGTATTATCCCCTGCACAATTTGGCAGATGGCAGAAAGCACAAACATCGAAAGAGGTGATAGAAATTGTAACCTTGGCAGAAGCCACCGCGAGAGAAAAACAAAAATCAACTCAAAAGAAAACATGGATATTTAAGGCCGAAATGGTACGTGATTTTGCTTGGGGAAGCAGCCGAAAATTTATCTGGGATGCAATGCCGGTAAAAATAGAAGGTAAAAAAGTTATGTGCATGAGCGGTTACGGAAAAGAAGCGTATAACCTGTATCGTAAATTCAGTACCAAAGTAGTGGCACATACGATTCAAACTTATTCAAAATTTACCATCCCCTATCCCTACCCAGTAGCACAAAGCCTCGAAGCAGCTAGCGGAATGGAGTACCCGATGATTTGCTTCAACCACGGAAGATGCGAAAAAGACGGTACCTATAGCGAGGGTACCAAAAATGGAATGCTTGGAGTAGTAATACACGAAGTAGGGCACAACTTTTTTCCTATGATCATCAATAGTGATGAAAGACAATGGACCTGGATGGATGAAGGGCTAAATTCATACTGTGAATACCTTACAGAGGAACTTTGGGATAATAAATTTCCGGTTACAAAAGGTCCTGCCTACAAAATAGTGGACTACATGAAATTACCAAAAGACCAGCTGGAGCCCATCATGACCAATAGTGAAAATATTATTCAATTTGGGCCAAATGCCTATACTAAACCTTCCACTGGGTTAAATATTTTAAGAGAAACCATCGTAGGAAGGGATCTATTTGACTATGCCTTCAAAGAATATTCAAAGCGTTGGGCTTTTAAACATCCTACACCCGCTGATTTGTTCAGAACAATTGAAGATGCTTGTGGTGAGGATTTAGATTGGTTTTGGAGAGGCTGGTTTTACGGAACCGACCCCTGCGATATTTCTTTAGACTCTGTAAAATGGGCTAATCTTGGCTTTGAAAACCCTTCCTCAATACCCCCCACTACAGGCAGAGGTCGCCGAAGAAGCACTTCATTTTCACAGGGTATTCCTAAGCCATTACTGAATTCATTTGATGATATTTCAAAGATCAGAAATAGGGAAGATAAAAAATTAAATTTCGCCACAGATGCAGATAGCAGTTTAAGGGATTTTTATTGGAAGTACGATAGGGATTTAGTGGTAGTGGACAATAGCCCTGCTAAAACCACCCTACCAGCTTCGGTTATAGACACACTGACCAATGAACAGAAAATTGCAATAGCAGGAAATAAAAATATGTACGAACTATCCTTTAGCAACAAAGGTGGGCTAATAATGCCTATTATTATCGAATGGACCTACCAGGATGGTAGCAAAGAGATTGACAGAATTCCAGCACAGATCTGGAGAAAAAATGAAAATAACGTCACAAAAACATTCTTAAAAGATAAAGTGGTTGCATCCATCAAATTGGATCCCTTGAAAGAAACGGCAGATATCAACGAAAGCAACAATGTTTGGCCTGCCGCTACAACACCTAGTAAATTTCAATTGTTTAAGGTCGGCCAGGCCTCAGGAAGAGGTGCTGCAACAGGCAGCATCAACCCAATGCAAAAAGAAATTAAAAAATAAATATGCTTTATAATAAAGATGACACCTTCTCACTGGTGT
>CANJAW010000252.1:0-4613 GCA_947472215.1 Chitinophagaceae bacterium | reverse complement strand
TTATTCAATAACAGCTATTTTCAAGTTTAGAAAAGATATTTTTCTACCAAAACTTGCTTTTGGTTAGCTCTGCTGTAGCCCCTTGTTTCCATTTACTTTCTGTGTATTTTTGCACTATCAAATGAAACATGAAAATAATTATCCATCCTCTAAGTGATTAGATAACTATCTGATCTGGACAAAAAAAATAAAATCAAATGAATAAATATGGTATCCTGGCAATCTGCCTATTAATTTTGAATAGTTGTTCTAGCAACTCAAAAAAAATGATTCCCCCCGAAGAAAAACCAATAGCAGCTTCTTTTTTTCCTGTTACCTCATTTATCAAAGGCCAAATCATACTCTTGGATTCACTACCTGTTACCCCCATGCAAATAACTACCATCAAGGGGAAATCAGATTCTACCTGGATTACCAAAGCCGTGCTGAAAAAATTGCTGCTTCCCTTTCAAACACCGGTAATTGATGAAACCAGTATGGTAAATTATTTTACAGAAACAAAATTCAAAGATCAAACACTCAACGCCATCACTTTTACTTATGACCCATCCCAAACCATTCCTGATACTATTTCACTTCGGCACTGGGATGTGTATGTCAATCCAGAAACAGGAAATGTCGAAAAAGTGTATATTGTAAAAACAATCAAGGAGCAGGGTGCAAATTTCACGCAGCAACTTACTTGGCAAACGGATAAACTGATAAAAATAACCACCATTTTGAATACAGCAGATGGAAATCAAGAACTATTAAAAGAGGTGGTTTTTATTTGGAATTTTTAAAACAAAGTGGTGCTGTACTACTTTTTGAAAGTAAATGTATCGATGAAGATAATTGCATCCCCTAGCCAATGTAAATCCCTTTAGCTATTTAATAATTTTGAAGCATTTAGTACGCCTCTAATGACACAACAGGAATTCGCCGCTATCGCCAATACTATACCAGTTTACCCCGGCATTTATAAATATTATGATGCGGCCGGAGAACTTTTGTATGTAGGTAAAGCAAAAAATTTACGTAAAAGGGTAAGCTCCTATTTTTCAAATACCTATACCAATTATAAAACACATGAGCTCGTTGTTAGAATTTACAAGATAGAATTCACCATCGTAAATAGTGAGCAAGATGCATTTTTATTAGAAAATTCGCTGATTAAAAACTTTCAACCTCTATTTAATATTAATCTAAAAGATGACAAAACCTATCCATACATTATCATTAAAAACGAAGCATTTCCAAGAGTATTTTTCACTAGAAAAAGGATCAATGACGGCTCTCAATATCTTGGTCCATTTACTTCCGTTGGAAAAGTAAGGGAGCTACTTGAATTTATTAAACAAAATATTCCACTTCGTAACTGTAAGCTTTCTTTAACTCCAGCCAATATTGAGAAAAAGAAATTTAAAGTTTGTTTGGAATACCATCTTGGTAATTGCAAAGGGCCTTGCGAAGGATTGCAGTCCTTAGAAGAGTATAATGAAGGAATTGACTCCCTAAAAAATTTATTAAAGGGAAACCTGTCGCCTGTAATCCAACATTTCAAATCTGACATGCAATATCATGTTCAGCAACTTGAATTTGAAAAGGCAGCGGCAGTCAAAAAAAAACTAGAACATCTTCAAATTTATAAAGCCAACTCTACCATTGTAAATGAGCGGACTGGCACCGTAGATGTATTTAGTATTTTAGAAGAAGGTGATACAGCTTATGTTAACTATTTAGCCGTTAACAATGGAAGCATTGTACTTACCAAGACGATTACACTAAAAAAGAAATTAGATGAACCTGCAGCTGAAGTATTAAGCTTTGCAATTGCCCAGTTAAGGGATACTTTTAATAGCGAGGCGAAAGAAATTATTATTCCTTTTTCCATTGACTACCCAGAAAAAGATATTGCCATCAGCATACCACAAGCGGGTGACAAGAAAAAGCTCCTAAACCTTTCTGAAAAAAATGTCAACTATTTTAAGGAGGAGCTGAAGAAGAGCAAAATGCTTTTATTGGAAGATAAAACTGCTCAGCAGATAATGGATGTATTACACCAATTACAAAAAGATCTTCAACTCTCCTCCATCCCAACACATATTGAATGCTTCGACAATTCCAATTTTCAGGGTAGTTACCCAGTATCAGCGATGGTTTGTTTTAAAAACGGACAGCCCAGTAAAAATGACTACCGGCGATTTAATGTTAAAACAGTAGCAGGAATCAATGATTTTGCCACTATGTCGGAAGTGGTTTACCGGCGATATAAAAGACTGGCAGAAGAACAACACCCCTTTCCTCAGCTGGTAATTATTGATGGCGGAAAGGGACAGTTAAGTGCGGCCATGGAAAGTATCCAACAACTAAAATTAGAGGGCAAAACCACCTTGGTTGGATTAGCAAAGAATGAAGAAGAACTATTTTTTTATGGTGACCAGCAGTCGATTAAATTGCCCTGGGATAGCGAAAGCCTGAAATTAATTCGAAGAATTAGGGATGAAGTTCACCGCTTTGGAATTACCTTCCACCGCAACCAACGTAGCAAAGGATCGCTTACCAATGAACTGGAGCAGATTGAAGGAGTGGGAAAGGCCACTATAGAATTACTTTTAAAGAAATTTAAATCTGTAAAAAAAATAAAGGCCGCGGAAATAGAAGAACTTTCAGCAGTGATCGGTATTTCAAAAGCAACTTTGATAAAAAAATTTGTTTCACAAAACAAAACCGATTTGGAGGCTCCCCCCCTTTCATCCAACACATAATCAATATTTTTTTGATTACACTCAAAAGAGAATAAGCAGGGAAGTAAAAAAGAGGGGTCAGGATAAAAATCCAACCCCGTTTAAAATCCAATATTCTATGAAAAACTTGAACGAAAGTAGACTCTATTAATCAACTTACCTATACCCTAAAGTGTTACTTTTTATATGAATCCCTTCTTTACTATAAGGCGGCATTTTAACCAAAGGGGCATAAAAAAACCATTCATTGCTGAATGGTAATTACAATATTTTAGGATGGTACTATAAAGTAATGTTTTCGACTTTAAATTTCAACATTCCTGCTGGCACCTGAACTTCGGTAACATCACCAATCACTTTACCCAGCAACCCTCTACCAATGGGAGATGTAACAGATATTTTTCCCAGCTTTAAGTCTGCCTCTTTTTCTGAAACAATCTGGTAGGTTGATTTCTTTTTAGTGCCAATATTCGTTACCGTTACCTTAGTCAAAATGGATACTTTAGAGGTGTCGATATTGGTTTCATCTAAAATTCGAGCTGTTGCAATGATGCCTTCTAGATATTTTATCTTAGCTTCTAGCATTCCCTGCGCCTCTTTAGCAGCATCGTATTCAGCATTTTCCTTTAAATCCCCTTTTTCCCTTGCCTCCGCAATAGCCCTACTTGCAGCCGGACGCTCCACACTTTTCATCTGATGCAACTCCACCCTCATCTGCTCAAATGTTTCTTTTTTTACATAATTCATCTCACTCATAACAGTTCTTTTTATAGTAAAGAGAAAAAAAATACAACGCCTCAGGAATTTGCCTAAGGCGTTGTATAGAGAGCAAATATAAACAAAATTTTAAATATCCAACTTTTGAAGGATTACCTGGCTCATTTTATAGAAGGCCTCATGGCTATAACCCGCAATATGCGGGGTGATAATCACATTGGGTTGTGCAATTAAAAAATTCAACTGTTCCTGCTGCAGGCTGCTCAAGCTATTGAGTTGTTCATTCTCCAATACATCTAACCCCGCACCTGCAATTGTACCCTTTTTTAAAGCAGCAATGAGTGCAGCAGTATCCGTTACAGCTCCCCTACATACATTTAGAAAGAGCGGCTTTTTTGCCAAAGAATTAAAAAACACTTCATTGGCCATGCATTTCGTTTCTGCTGTTAATGGCAGATGAAAACTAATGATATCAGCATTTTGACAAACCTGCTCAAAATTTGCTTCCTGAATGTAGTTGTTTGCAAAACCAGATTTATATTTATCGCAAGCCAATACGGTTACATCAAAGCCCGCAAGTAATTTTGCAAAAGCGCTGCCGGTATTCCCAAAACCAATAATACCCACTGTTTTTCCACTCAATTCTGTTCCAAGATTGGCAGCTCTAATCCATTTTCCCTGCTTAATTTCATCGAAACTAGCACTAACATGATTCAATAAATTAAGCGCCATGGCGAGGGTATGTTCACCCACTGCAGTACGGTTACCTTCGGGGCTGCTTTCACATTGGATACCTTTTGACTGGGCATAATCCACATCAATTAACTCCATCCCACTTCCCAAACGCCCAATCCATTTTAATTGGCTTGCCTGATCAATAACGGGTTGGTCGATTTGTAAGCGGGTGGTTACAATCAAACCATGAGCAGTGCCTACACAATTCAATAACGCTGAATAAGTAATCTGAGGTTGATACAATACCTCATACCCTTTTTGCTGAAAAGTGCTAATCAATATATCATGCACGGCAGCGGTTATTATTACTACTGGTTTTTGATCACTCATGATGAAAGATTCAGTTGCCTAACAGTTTATCAAAATAGCAACTACAATTATTTACAATGTACTTTACTAAAAAAAATGAAGCGATTTTTAAAAAGCTGCAATAAG
>CANJAW010000251.1:0-4617 GCA_947472215.1 Chitinophagaceae bacterium | reverse complement strand
ACATAGAATAGGATGTTTAAAACTAAAAAGGCAGCCTGCTGAAAACAAGCTGCCTTTTTAAATAATTAAAATAATTTATTCCAGTTCTTTGATCTTAGCATCATAAATAGCTATTTTTTCGGTATCTTTTTTAACCTCATAAATATTTTTTAAAATCACGAGCGACTGTTTACAGTTTATCTTTTCGGAACTTTTGGGTTTAGTAATTGCAGCAAACAATGAAACCGCAGCTTCTGCAAAAGGTATCGCCTGGGCCATGGTTAGATCTGACTGAGCCTGTATTTGCTTCTTCTTTTTTAAATCTTCTGGCTTAACCCCTTTCAATTTCCTAGCTTCTTCCGAAATGTCAATGGAATTGTTATAATAAAAATTGGCTAATAAGAAATTGGCTTCGAAGGTGTTTTTGATATTAATGGCTTTTTGCATCACCTCTGGTAATTTATTTTTATACTCAGTAGTATTGGTATTCTGCATCGAATCTGAATAGATGTAGCGATAAAGTTCCACCCCATAATTATAGGGTAATGTGTAATTACCTGGAAGCTTTACCATCAACTCTTCATACCTCGAAAAAATCTCAGGTTTTCCTATTCCTTCAGTAGCTTCTTCGATTTGCATAGCAGTCCAATATTCAATATTATTGGGGTACAATTTTTTTCCCTTTGCAATGATTTCTTCGAAAGCTACCTTATTTTTTTTATTTCTGTAACGCTCTGCCAATACTTGGTAAGCATCTATATACTGTTGATCTGAAATGTCTGCATCCGTTATTTTCTTGTAATATTCAGCCGCATCATCTACCATTTTTGCCTCTGAAGCAGCAATGGCAGAATATAAAGTCAACATCGTGTCGAGGGCAGAAAATTTAAAGCCATTGTTACCAATTAGGTGATTGGAGGCTATATAATCATGTATTTCCAAAGCTTTTTTGAAATTATCAAATGCGGAAGCAGGATCCTTGGCGAGATAGGCTTTTACCCCCAAATCAGAATAATAGCCAACATACAAGTCATAAATGTAAGAATTATTCCTTTCCTCCAGTAGGGTCGACTTAGGATCTAATTCACGGTATTTTTTTAATGCCGCAAAAGCAGTTGCCTTCATTTCGCCACTTTGAATGGCCGATTTGGTAGAATCCTTTGACGCCTCATTATAAAATACCCCCTTATAAAACCACCCTTCTGGTTTTAAGACATTTTTTGGGACAGTCAAAAATTTATCCACGGCATCTTTTCCTTTTTGCGTTTGCCCGAGAACACTGTAGTTTCTAATGTCTTTAATATCCTGTGCTTCAAGGGAGAATACCACTGAAGAAAAAAGAACTAAAAAGAAAAACTTAGTCATTTTATTATATTTTAGGTGACAAAGGTATTAGTTTGTTCCTAATTCAAATTCAATCAGCGTTAAAATTTCGCAAATCTGCTTCAAATTGATTAAAATACCCCCCATTCAGTAAAATTTAGGGGGAGGATAGCGTATGGCTGTTAACATTTGGTACATTTGCCCCAAACAGACATCCGATTTAAATAATTGATATCACAAAATACCATACAACAGATCCTCAGCAGGATTGACATTATTGACATTATTGGCTCCTTTATTAAATTAAAAAAAAGAGGCACTAGTTATTTAGGGTTATGCCCATTTCACAATGAGAAGTCACCTTCCTTTACGGTATCCCCAGCAAAGGAGATATACAAATGCTTTGGTTGTGGACGCAGTGGCAATAGCATCGGCTTTTTGATGGAGCATGAAAAATACAGTTATGTGGAAGCCCTTCGCTGGCTTGCTCAGAAGTACAATGTTGATGTAGAGGAAACAGAAACCACCCCCGAGCAAAAATTGCAGCAACTTAGTGCCGATAGCTTATTTATCATCAATGGCTTTGCACAAAAATTTTTCAGTGACTATTTATTCAATAATGAAGATGGGCAGGATATTGGATTAAGCTACTTAAAGCAACGGGGGTTTAGAGAAGAAATTATTAAGAAATTTCAATTGGGCTTTAACCCCGAGGGGCGAGACAATTTTGCCCAGGCAGCTATTAATGCACAATACAATGTGGAATTGCTACAAAAAAGCGGACTGGTAGCTATTCGAGATGAAAAGCCTGTAGATAATTACCGTGGGAGAATTATTTTTCCGATCCACAATCAAAGTGGTAAAGTGTTGGGCTTTGGTGCCCGGATTTTAAAAACAAATGATCGTGCACCCAAATACATCAACACCCCAGAGAATGAAATTTATGTAAAAAGTAAAATTTTATATGGCAGCTATTTTGCAAGAATGGCCATTGACAAAGCGGATGAGTGTTTATTAGTAGAAGGCTATACGGATGTGGTATCGCTTCACCAAGCAGGTATTGAAAATGTAGTCGCCAGCGGAGGCACCTCCCTTACCCCTGACCAGCTTAGATTGGTAAAAAAATACACCAATAACCTAACCATTATTTATGATGGCGATAGTGCCGGTATCAAAGCCGCACTTCGGGGACTCGACCTCGCACTGGAGGAAAGTCTCAATGTAAAGCTTGTGCTGATACCTGACAAAGAAGATCCAGATAGTTATGTCAATAAAGTGGGTCCCGCCGCCTTCTCCCAATTTGTGGCGGAAAACAAAAAAGATTTTATACTTTTTCAATTGGGGGTAATGCTTCAGGATGCAGGTGCGGACAGCAATAAAAAATCGGCAGTAGTCAACCAAGTAGCTGAAACCATCTCCAAAATTAATAAGGCAGAAGATTTTACTAAGCAACAGGATTATATCAAACAATGCGCAGAACTGCTTAAAATTGAAGAAACCGGATTGCATGCATTGGTTAATAAATTTATCCGCGAAAAAGTAAACAAAGAAGAATCTAGGACCAGCCGCGAATCGGCCAATCAGCCTACAGTAGACAATAGCCAACCTTTTGAAATAAAAGATGATGCCGTAGCATTACTCTATAAAGATGAACCGCACGAAAGGGCAATGGTTAGAAGTTTACTTGAATTCGGACTCAAACAATGGGATGAACAGCAGCGAGTAGCAGATCATGTATTTACAGAAATTGCAGAAAATCAACTAGAAGAACTTATCGACAATAAAAACCTAATTACCCTAATCAAAACCTACAAAACCTGGTATGATGAAGGATTAGAACCAACTGCTAAGACTTTTACTTACCACGAAGACAACGTACTGCGTCAGCTGGCCATTCAAGTAATGGACTACGATCATGAAATAAGTCCAAATTGGAAGGAAGTATATGAGGGTAAAATTGAAAGCCGGGAAGATCTTTACAAAGAGGAAGTATTCAGCACCATAAATTACCTTAAACTGAGAAAGATAAAAAGGCTAATGGACGAAAATCAACGAGACCTTGAAAAAACACAGGTAGCTGAAGAACAGATGGTTTTACTACAGATACACCAGCACTTAAAACAAATGGAAATTGACTTAACTAAGATACTAGGAACAGTTATATTTCGATAATTTATTATAAAAAATCACTTCTTAAAAAAGGCATGCCATGTTAAGCAATAATGATATTTTAAAAAAACTTAGGGTAGCCCTTTCGCTGCGAAACGATGATATTATAAAAATACTTGCTTTAGTTGATTTTGAAATGACCAAGGGGGCTTTGGGGGACCTATTCAGAAATGAGGACCAACCCGGATATGTAGAGGCAGGAGATCAAGTACTGCGCAATTTTTTAAATGGATTGATCATTTACAAGCGAGGAAGGCTACCAGATAACAGGAACATTGCAAAAGAAGGAGAAGAAGATTCTATAAAAGAATAACCTACACGATACATGAATTTATCCTCTGTATTTCTACACTTAAAAAAAAAGATTGGGGGAAACCTGGAAATTATTTTTTGGATTTCTGGAATGGTATTAATTTTTTTCATGAATACTGAATCAAACCAAGCTACGCTTTGTGTTTTCAGATTCATAGGATTCAATCACTGTCCTGGCTGTGGTATCGGTCACTCTATACACCATGCACTCCACTTTCAATTTTGGCAATCTTATCAATCACACTGGATGGGTCTGCCTGCAGTGGTAATTATTTTTTTTAGAATATACCAATTAGGCATCTTGAAATATCGAAAAATAAGCAACAAAAACCCCTTGCCTCACAATCAATAATTTTTTTCATCAGCAATTAAATGGTATCTTTCAATAGTAGTAAACTCAACCTTATGAACACTAATTTAATGATACAAATTCCGGCAATAGAACAGGATGAATTATTTTTTCTGCAATCGATTACTGCCGGTTTGCAAGAGGATAAATTACAATTGTTCATTGCGGTCTATAATAGCAAGCGTAAAAAAAAGGACACCATTCTACTTTGTTGCCTATTGGGATTTGTGGGAGCAAGCGGTATTCAACGCTTTGTGGTAGGACAAATAGGCATGGGTATCCTCTATTTTTTTACAGGGGGCCTCTGTTTGATTGGCACCATTGTAGACATCGTAAACCATAAGCAATTAGCCTTTGAGTTTAACCAGAAAATGGCAACAGAGTCAATGAGGATGGTGAATGGGTAATCGGGAATAGATTTTAAATTACCTACGCAAGATTGCCCATTCACCATTGACCATTCACCCTATTTAATTCGTTTTCTT
>CANJAW010000250.1:0-4633 GCA_947472215.1 Chitinophagaceae bacterium | reverse complement strand
ATTTCGTAAAAGTATTCGTTATTTTATTGAACTACTTGACCTCTTTCGCAGGGGTATTGTTGATTGCACCAGGAGCTTCTATTGCTTTTGGCAAAGGATTTTTGTACATTGCTTCTATTTGCTGTATACCTCTGAGGAAATTAGCAACTTGCTCATTATCACTTCTAAATTGATCCTGTTTCCTTTCATCTAAATGAGCATAGTAGTTCAACTGTTGTTCTAGATCTCTCTTTACCATCTTACCTACTTTTTCAGCCAATACTTTATCATCGGCCTTATAGCAGGCCTCTAAAAACTGCAGAGAGATATAATCGTGCTGTTGGTAGCGGGATACCATGCCATAACTAAAGTTTTCTTCGAGCATCCCCTTGTCACATTTCTGCAACATTTTTCTAGCTTCTTCTTTTTTGCCATTTTCAGCTAAGTGTCCTGCAGCCTGAGCATAGGCCAGTCGGATACTGTTGAGGTGCCTGCGGTTCTCTTCATCAAAATAAACACCCGATACATTGGCATTGCCAAAGACAAATTTGTTCATCATTTTATCATACACCCAACTTTTATTCACTGGACTGTTAGCAACAGGAACCAGTCTGTTGGTTAGTCCATCCTGCCGTAAATAAGCTCCAAAGCCTAGTTCGCGATACTCGGAAGTGAAGTAGATGGGGCGTTTCCATTTATTGGCTGCAATGAGATTTAAAATGGCGGCATCATTTTTATACAATGCACTTTTTGGAATCTCAAATCTCATTTCTGAAAGCACACTATCTTCGGGGTTTACAGTTCCATTGCTGCGCACCAGATTAATATCTACCGGTATAAAAACTTTTTTGGTAGGAAATACATTGAGGGTATCACCATTCCGAAGTTCAATTTTTGTGGCCTCATCACTACCTGCATATTCTTTCATCATTGTGTAGAGGTCCATGTATTGTTCGGGGTCAACTCCAGGCCTAGGGGCAAAATATACTACATCTCTTTTTGCACCCTCTATTTGTGCGGCAGTCCAGATTGGATCCATGGGATCACTCTTGTTAACTTTATACCGAAGTTGGTTGATGTACCAGTCGGTGCCTAGCAAACTTGAGTTAATTACTCGAATGTCCCTTCTAATTCCTTCTACTTCCTGCGCATACCATAGTGGGTAAGTATCATTGTCCCCAAATGAAACGACTATTGCATTGGGTGCACAGCTTTCCAAATAGTCGATGGCAAGATCTCTCGCCAATACTTTTTTGCCACGGTCATGGTCATCCCATTCTTGGCTGGCCATTATCACTGGCACGGCCAATAAACACAAGGCCGCTGCAGCATAATTGGCGATAGGGGCACTTATGTATTTCGAAAACAATTCTCTGACATATAATACGCCCAATCCAATCCAAATTGCAAATGCATAGAAGGAACCAACAAATGCATAATCGCGCTCACGTGGTTGGTTACCCGCCATGTTTAAATAAAGCACAATGGCAATGCCGGTGAAGAAAAACAGTAATCCAAGCACAATGGCATCTTTGTTATTTCTTTTAAAATGAAAAACAATTCCAAGTATTCCCAATATTAATGGAAGGGCAAACAATTTGTTATTCGCCTTATTTTGCTTCATGCTATCTGGCAAATATTGTTGGTCTCCCAATCGGGCATTATCCCAGAATGCGATTCCTGTTTTCCAGTTTCCATCTCTCACATTATTCATTATCACACCCTGAACATCATCTTGTTTGCCTGCAAAATTCCACATAAAATAACGCAGGTACATCCAGCCAAGCTGGTATTGTGCAAAGAAATTAATGTTGTCACCCATCGTCGGTTGTCCCAGCCATTCCCCTGTTTTGGGGTCTTTTCCAATTTCCGCAAAACTTGCATAGTAATCTGCATGCCCTTGGTCATTGCTTTGATCCCACATACGTGGAAAAATATGCTGATCTTCATCTGCATAGGTGGTTTCCATCTTGCGGCCATTCTTCACATATTGGTTCTTTCCTTTGATATAAGTTTCTATTACGGTTTGCTCAACCGGACTAGCTGTAAAATCCTGTCCCTTCAAAATAGGCCAGTCACCATATTGCTCACGACCAAGGTACCCTACCAAGTTAACAGGGTTATCTACATTAAACATATCCACTACCGGATCAGCATTGGAGCGAATGAGCGTGGTAAAATAGGTAGAATAACCCAGCAGCATAAACGCAAAACTCCACAAACCCAGTCTCAGGAAATTCCAGTTGTTTTTGACGGCAATGCGCAATCCAAAAAATAGCAACAATCCAATGAGCACAAAGAAAAAAGCGAAGCCACTAAAGAAAGGCATACCAAAATCATTCACAAATAAAATATCGAAATTGCCGGCTCCTTTAATTGTCCATTGGATAACTGCTTTTTGTATAAACCCGGTTAAAATACACCCTATTAAAAATGCCATTACTCCCCCTGCATTCGTGACTTTGTAGCGTTTGAAATAATAAATCAGCACCATAGCAGGAATGGTCAATAGGTTTAATAAATGCACACCAATTGACAATCCCATTAGGTAAAATATAAGGATCAACCATCTGTCGGCGCTGGTAAAATGCCCCGTAATGCCTATTTTTTGCTCTTCAGTTACCGAATCTTCCCATTTGAGCATTGCCCAAAATACGATTGCGGTGAAGAAGGAGGACAATGCATACACTTCACCTTCCACAGCACTGTACCAAAATGAATCTGAAAAAGTGTAGGCTAGTGCTCCGACAGAACCAGCAGCCATAATAGCAAATATTTGTTGCCCAGTAAATGCTTCATTGTTATTTCTTACCATTTTTTTTGCAAAATGGGTAATGCTCCAGAATAAAAAAAGAATGGTAAATCCACTAGATAGAGCACTCATTAGGTTAATGCCGGTAGCAGCATGCTGAGGATCAAAAGGGACCATGAATAAGCGGCCTAGCAACACAAAAAGCGGCGCTCCTGGTGGATGAGGCACTTGTAATTTGTAGGCACTAGAAGCAAATTCTCCACAGTCCCAGAAACTGCCGGTGGCTTCCATTGTCATGATATAAACAGTGCAGGCAATGAGACAAATGGCCCAGCCGGTAATGTTGTTGATTCTTTTAAAATTCATAAAGTTGTAAGTTATATGTGGGCAAATATAATTAGTTTGAGGGTTGCACCCATTAGTTTATGTTTTTTTATGATTATTTTGTACTGATTAATTTTCATTGATTACCATTCAGCGGTTGCGGATTTGCAATTTATAATGTGGGGGTTGAATAGAAAAAGGCATCCTATTGTATCGCAAGGCCAAAAGGTACGCCCCATAGCCTATCTTTGCGTGCCATGCGAAAAGCTTTTATTCAACTGCATATTGCTGTATTTTTAGCCGGGTTTACTGCCATACTGGGAAAACTCATCGGCCTTAATGAAGGGCTACTGGTTTGGTATCGGTTATTGATTACCGTGGTTATACTGGGGATGATACTTTATTTAAAAAAATCATTGCAGCTCGTTCCCTTTCCAGACGTCTTGAAAATATTTGCAGTAGGTTTACTTGTAGCCATCCATTGGGTAACTTTTTACGGCAGTATAAAGTATGGCAATGCTTCCATCGCAGTAGTTTGCCTTTCTGCCTCTGGATTCTTTACTGCTTTTTTTGAGCCCCTCCTTTTTAAAAGGAAGGTTGTATTGATTGATATTCTTCTTAGCCTGGTATCCATTGTTGGAATAGGAATCATTTTTGATTTTCATCCGCAATATAAAACAGGAATAATTTTTGGGATTATCTCAGCACTAGGGAGTTCGCTTTTCCCCATTTTTAATAAGAAATTATTGATTCGCTATAGCCCTACTACATTAACGTTGTACGAATTGGGAGGTGGGTTGCTAGCAGTAACTCTCTTAATTCCTTTTTATCTGATGAGGTTTCCCGCCTTCTATTATCTACCAACTGCTTCAGATTGGGTATGGTTGCTGGTGCTGGCAGGTATTTGCACGGTGCTGTGTTTTGATCTCCAGTTAAACGCGTTGAAGAAAATTTCGCCATTTACAGCCAATATTGCCTACAATATGGAGCCAGTATATGGAATTATACTGGCTTTTATAGTTTTTAGGGAAAATCAGTTATTGGATGTTCATTTTTATCTGGGATTAGTACTTATTTTATTGTCGGTGGTACTTCAAACTGGCAGGGTATGGTTAGCGAACCGGAAAAATTACCCGATCGCAGTGGTAAAAAATGGTTGATTTATTGATTTGATAGCAGTCCTAATCGGCAGAAAGTCGGCAATAACGTGGCTAAAATGCTAACTTTTCTTGTTGGTCTCAGTCGTTCGACTAATGAAAATGAAAAAAAAAAGAAAAACCTTAGTTCAAATCCAAAATCTTTTGTTACCTTCGCCGTCCAAAAAATTAGTATATGGCTAGAGTATGTCAAGTTACAGGTAAGAGGCCAATTACGGGTAACAAAGTATCGCATTCGAATATCAAAACAAAACGTAGGTTTTTGCCCAATTTGCAAACAAAGCGTTACTTCCTGGCAGAAGAAGATAAGTGGGTAACGCTAAAAGTTTCTTCCGAAGCTATACGCACTATCAACAAAAACGGTCTGTTTTCAGTTGTAAAGCAACTAAGAGCTGCCGGCGAAAAAATATAAAACCAAACT
>CANJAW010000249.1:0-4661 GCA_947472215.1 Chitinophagaceae bacterium | reverse complement strand
TTCTTTATGCGCAAAGGAAGCCTCAGAAGTAAAGGAAATAGATTCCCCCTTTTCAATGGTGGCAAAACTGTTGGAACCCGGTGGATCTCTTAAAATGATGGCAGGAATATCCGGAGCTGAGGTCACAAAAGTTTGAGACCCATCCGATGCACCACCTAAAATAATGCCGGTGGTTTTTAAACCTTCCACAGGATAAGGGTTACCATTAATTATATATTGAAGCGATATCGTTTTGGTGAAAGGTGGAACAATAGAAGGCAATCCTGCTTGGAATTGATAAGTAATGATACTTTTATCCGTTGCATTTTCAGTTACCGTTTCGCTATTATTGGCTAAAGCCAAATTGTTCGTAAACATCAATTGTCCATCAGTTACAGGAACTTCTCTTGTAATGGGTGTATTCATCGAATCATAATTCGTATAGCGCTCAAACCTTTTTAACTCAATTTGATAGGGATGAAATTGTGTGTAAACAGGATCTGCAAAACCAGTTGTTGGCATCTCTACGCCGCCCACAAGGATCGTTGGATCGGAACTTTGAGTAGTTACGCGCAACACAGGAGTAGAACGATGAATAAAATTTTTCTCGTAATGATAAGGCTTTCCAACCAGCAAACTTGAATCAGCTGCCCCAAAATTTAAATATTTAAAAGAAGGTGTTTTTAAGGAGTCTACTTTTGTAAAATCCAGTATCTCAGTAGCTTTTAATACTGGTATAGCCGGAGTTTGTGTTGGGATTGTTAAACCTGCTGCTAACAATTCATATTGCAAAGGCAATAAGGCCATTCGATATTCACCCGAATGCTTATTGGTTGCAAAGCTACAACTGGTAGTAGGATCAACAGCACTACCCCCTGGTTTATATCCCAATACAAATTGGGCTACCCCCATATTATTTTTAGCACTTACTTCAATAGTGGAAGTACCTCCAGTGGCATTCGTTGATACAGACTGCGTTTTTAAGCCATTTTCTCCAAAGCCAATTTTTTTACCTGCTTCCACGGAACCTCCCACTACCTTACCCACTACAATCACTTTGGTGGTGTCAACAAATACGACGGGCTCATTTAAATCCTCAAAAAATTCTTTAAAAGAATTCGATGCTGCAGGATATCTTCCCCCATACACAAAACCATGTCCGTCTTTTTTTACTGTGATAGCGTGGTTACCGATGGGTACACTCACATCAAAAAAGCCTTCCTTGTCAGAAACTACCGGAAGGTTATTGGCATCTAATACCATATTTCCATCTACATAAACATAAGCCCCTTCCACATATACTCTGCCGTATCTTTCCAAATAATAATCGGGAAGGGAAACTGTCCCCTTGTTCTTCATCCAATATTCACCTTTGGAATATTTATTCACCCCCTTCTGGTAATAATTATACCCTTCATCAAAAATTCGATCGGTGCCGCTGATATATTGATCCCCATTGGTAAGTGTTGCAAAAGGGGTATTCGGAGTTTTAGTTTTGTTATCGTCAACAAAAGAAGGAAACACTCCCCTGCTATCATACAGCAGCTTTCCTTTAAAGCTGAAGGATGATTTATCAATAAAATCAATTTTATTGGCCACTTCAGATCCCTGACCTAAATAAACCAATTGCTGGGTGGCCTCAAACTTATGCTGACCATACATGGGGGTAATGGTAAATGACTCCCCAACACCCGAATAGGGAATGGAAGTAATTTCATAATTTCCATTGGCATCGGTAACTCCAAGTACTCCCAATTGAGTACTAGTAGGTGTAGTTCCTGCAGCCGTTGTCCAAATAGTACCTTCACCTAATATTCCGTTGTTTTTATTGTAAACAAAACCTGTTCTAGACAAGTCATAGGCGAAATTGCCTGCCCCCTCATTTGCGGATAAATAACTTACCAGATTGGCGTGGTTACCACTAATAAAACGTTTGAAATCAGTACGAATTTTTAAGGTATCCACGGCTGCATTCCATACCCTGATTTCATCGATGTACGAATTTCGTATACCCCCTACCGTTATATTGTCATATTGTGCTGATGCCAAGGTAGTAACTTGTGCGGGCACCACTACTAAAAAATAGGGTGCAGTATAGTTTAGGGTGTCTGCTACCAATTTATTATGGGTGTACAATCTAAAAGTATCACTGATGGGCCGGCCATTGATAAACAATGTAGGCACTTTGCCATTATTCAAGATAACCGAAAAGTGGACAAAATTGGTATTAAAACTGCTTACCGGTGTTAATTCATCATCTCCTCTTGCGTTGGTAGTACCGGAAGGATAATAATTTTTTAATTGATAGAGGCTTCCTCCTATGTTTACCTCCAATATTTTGGAACTTGCCTTTAAATTGACAGTCACATTGATGGTATCAGCGAGATTGAATTTCGTCCCTATCTTAAACAATCGGATGGCGGCACCCGCATCGTCAGTAAAGGGGTTTACTGGTTTTACCCATGCTTGCAAAGTAGAGGTACCAGTAATCTTTTTATTAATATTACTTATCAACAGTTGGCTGGTATCGGGTATCATTAGTGCAGTTAATTTACCGCTACCACCACCACTTGAAGTGGCTTGTACGATTACATCTTTTACCGGGTTACCCCCCTTGTAATTGATATTGCCCGTTACGATCGCCGTAGGAGATCTAAAACCAACACCGGTAATATAATTGCCGTATAATATTTCGCTTTCATTAAGGCCAATGGCATGTACCTTGTACTCATACAAAACCCCACCCTCAACATATTTGTCTTCATATGAAGTAACAGAACTGGCTAGATTGGCTAATGCCGTACCCCAATTCTTCGTAGAAAGTGGACTGTATTCTCTTCGGAAAATTTCAATGGATTTAGTATCATTATTATTTAAAACCCAACTAATCAGTATTTTATCTCCAAAATACCCCTTCGACACGTCGAAGAATTCCTCTGAAAAAGTGTTGTACAAGTATAAAATATCCCATGGAAATCGAACATCCGCAGGAGTGATGCTTCGGGTGGGGGCACTAGAAGGTTTTGTTTGGCCCAATAGGGGTATACCTACCTGTATGGTATATTTATAAGCACCAACGGTAGAAGATTTCGCCTGCGATACAAAAACAAATTTAGCACCCTTGCTGATCTGGGCAAAAACACCCAAACTGAGCAATGATAAAAAAAAGGTTATAATTATTTTTTTCATAGTATGAAGCATACTGCAATTTTATTGAATGAATCAGCAGGGGAATAAAAACCTTGTAAAGTAAGAAGCACCATGATGAACTATAGACTAGTTTACTTATTATAATTTAATAATATAGTTTACCCCATAGTTTACTGGGCGGGTTTCTGTTCCACCAGTAGTAGCAGTTGACCCTGATATGATATGAGTATGGGCACCATCCATTGGGATCGTAGTAGCTGATCCTAAATTTACTTCATTAATACTATTATCAATATCGTGTACAGTGAAAAGACCATCAGTTTTTACTAGCCTATTGTTTGTTCCATCACTTGAGTGATTATGACCACCCTTTGAGTCTGTAATTAGTGTCCCAGAAGCATGAAGATGTGATTTCAGTTCCTCTGCCTGAGTAGCTTTTAAAGCAGGGCCTGCTTGAGAATTTACAGGGCTTGTTCCTGTCCCTCTTAAAAACATTCCCTGAAGATTAGGTGCTCTTGACCCCAACAATTTTATCAATTCCTTGGCGGTGCTTGGTAGGGTGCTTCCATCACACAACCACCAACCACTGGGAACAATTGTACCGATAAATGGCATGATCGAACCTGTAGGTACCCCATTTCTGGCAGAAATCGCATAGGGTACAAAATTTAATATTTCATCAGAAATAACAACCTCGCTGCCGGGACTTATTTTTTCAATTTTAAGAAACAGCTGGTTGTCATAAAAAACCTGGTTTTCAATGTCTGTCAGATTCAATATATAAGAAAATACGCCGAAAGCATCCGTTGTTACCTCTGCTGTGACATTTAACAACTGCGTTACGCCGTAGTAAACAGTAAATTTCAGATTTATTGTGCTACTGGTGATTGCATTGTTGGTGGCATTACGGGCTATCCCTTGAATTGCCATTCCTGTAGTAGTGATTTGAGCAAAGGAACCGACTACTGCAAGCAGCATCAATGCAGACAAAAAAAGTAACTTGGTTTTCATGTTGGTTAATATTAAAATTGAACAATAAGCCTTGGAAGGTTTTAAAAAAAGTTTAATTGAAATTAGTCAAGACTAGTTCTGTAAAACCCAAACAAGGTTATCAATCAGTTCGAATTGCAGAAGTTCGCACTGATTGCACCCTCTTTATTATAAAATATTATAATAAAGTCAAGCTTTTAGCAAAAAGGAATTGCAAAAAAGTAAAAAAACAACTAGAAAAGTTTGGATAGCGGGCTAGGATTGGTTGATCTAAAATTACATTTATTGATAACTAGTAAAATCAAACGCCCTAATTGATAATAGATAGGAAGATAAGTTTTTAACACCCTATTATTATGTTAAAATAAGCAAAAAATGCTGGAGATACTATAATTTATTTTCATATAGAAATTATTTACAGTATAATTAATTAGGAAGTTGAAATTGCCTTTAATATGAATAAAAAAAGGTTCTGAAAGCTTAAGTCCCATTAAATATGAGAATAAAACAAATTAAAGAGTAGTATTTTTTTTAGAAATATA
>CANJAW010000248.1:0-4677 GCA_947472215.1 Chitinophagaceae bacterium | reverse complement strand
TCGGTACCGAAAAAATAGAGGAAATGTTGGACGAGGAATTTCCAAGCTTACGGGTGGCAAGGATGGATGTTGATTCGGTAAAAGGGAAATCGGCTCATGATAATCTCATCAAGCAATTTGAGCAACAGCGTATAGACGTTTTGGTTGGCACGCAGATGGTAGTGAAGGGGCTTGATTTTGAAAAGGTGAGTCTAGTGGGCATATTGGATGCAGATGGGTTGTTAAGCTTTGCCGATTTCAGGGTCAATGAAAGGGCCTTTCAGCTAATGGAGCAGGTAAGTGGAAGGGCCGGTAGAAAAGATGAACAGGGAAAGGTATTGATTCAAGCAACACAAGTGAGCCATCCGATATTACAATTTGTACAACAGCATGATTATAAGAAAATGTATGAATTTGAGATCATCCATCGCCAGCAGTTTTTTTACCCGCCCTTTAGTAGGATCATTGAAATAACGTTAAAGCATAAGTTGAAGGAAGTAGTGGATGAGGCGGCCCATAAATTGGGACTTGCTTTAAAAATCGATTTAAATAATTTTGTAGTTGGTCCTGCAGCACCTGTGGTAGCAAGGGTTAGAAACCAATACTTGATGGAGTTATTGATTAAATTGCCCCTGGATATGAAACAAATCCATCAATATAAAAAGGCAATCAAAAATCACTTTAATTTGCTATTGTCCGAAAAGAAATTTAAAGGAGTGGTTATGATTGCGGATGTGGATGCCAACTAATAAGAAGGTTTGTACAACAATGCGTAAGCAATATGATCGAAGAAAATATTTCGCTGAAAAAATACAACACATTTGGTGTAGATGTGCTAGCACATTATTTTGCTAGCTTTGAATCGGTGGATGAATTATGCACATACCTCGAATTTGCTCCTCCATCCAATACCCGCCAATTATTGCCGCACCTTATTCTAGGAGGCGGAAGCAATCTGTTGTTTACTAAAAATTTCGATGGGCTTGTTTTGCAAAATAAGCTGCTTGGAATAGATAAAATAAGAGAAGATGAATCTTATGTCTACATTAAGGCAGGGGCTGGTGTCAGTTGGCACCAGTTGGTAATTCATTGCATACAAAATAATTGGGCCGGTTTGGAAAATCTTTCGCTGATACCTGGTAATGTAGGGGCATCTCCCATGCAAAATATTGGCGCATATGGGGTAGAGATAAAAGATGTTTTTTTTGAATTGGAAGCTTTTCACCTGAGCGATAAAAAGGTAGTTACTTTCCAATTGCAGGATTGTGAATTTGGTTACAGGGAAAGTGTTTTTAAAAGAAAGCTTTGTAATCAGTTTGTGATATTGAGCGTTACCTATCGGTTAAATAAAGTGCCAGTTTTTAATACCTCCTATGGAGCCATTGAGCAGGAGTTGGCGACAATGGGGGTTACTGAGTTAAGTATTCAGGCCATTTCACAGGCGGTCATTCATATCCGCCGTAGCAAACTGCCCGATCCAGTAGAAATTGGTAATGCCGGCAGTTTTTTTAAAAATCCAGCAATCAATGAGCAGCAATTTTCTTCGCTGAAAAAAGATTTTCCTTCTATCATTGGGTATGCGGTGGGGGTTGACAGGGTAAAACTGGCTGCAGGTTGGCTAATTGAGCAGTGCGGATGGAAAGGATATCGAAAGGGAGATGCGGGTTGCCATGCTAAACAGGCATTGGTGTTGGTAAATTATGGGCATTCCACTGGCAGTGAAATATTCGATTTAAGTGAAAAAATCATAGCAACTGTGGCCGATAAATTCGGAGTAGCCTTGGAAAGGGAAGTTAATATTATATAGAACCCTCTATCATATTTTTTTAAATATAATAGCGGGAAAAGCATTCCTTTCTTGTATATAAATTTAGACTGGCAATCACCCAACGTCAGGTAATTTGCCTGGCGCTGTTTTGTTTTTATACATCCTCATCAAATTCTCCCTCATAATTCTTGTTGCTTATATTGAGCATACTTCCCATCAGATCCTTAAACTCGATTTTACCATCCAATACTTTTTTGCTAATTAGCGAATAGGAGGCCAAACCATGCAGTACAAATTCCATGAGCAGTGCATTTTCCTTATCATTGGCAGTTTTGTAATGTTTTTTTACCAGCGCATGCAGTCCATCTACCTTATATAAAAGTTGCACTTTGTCTTCGTCCTTTGTTTCAAAAAATACATCTAGATTTTTTCCACTATCGAACCAGCGGGTAATCGTTTTGTATGGGGTGTCTTCAGGGGAAAGTTCCTTACCTCTTTTCTTTTTGAGGGTATCGGGATTGGGGAAATATTCGCCAAATATGGTGCGGGTAGCTTTTTCCAATAGATTGAATGCTACTTGGTATGGGCCTTCCTGCTCACCTTCATATACCAATTCAATTTTTCCCGTTATTGAAGGGATGATTCCCACCAAATCACTGATCCAGACTTGTGTAGCGGATTCATCATTGATGATCGCCCTGCGTTCTGCAGCACTTACTGCATTTTCATAGGCTGCAATGGTAAGTCTTGCACTTACCCCACTTTTCTTATCAACCAATTCGCTACTCCTAGCTTCAAAAGAAACCTGTTCAATCAATCTTTTTACTAGATCACTTATGTTTACCCTTTTTGCCTGTTCTGGATAAATATTGGCTTCCTGTTCTGTAATGGCGAGTGCGGTTTCAATCGATTTAGGATAATGCGTTAATATCTGGCTTTCGATGCGATCTTTCAGTGGAGTAACGATACTTCCCCTATTGGTATAGTCTTCGGGGTTGGCAGTAAAAACAAATAATACGTCAAGTGGTAAACGCAGTTTGAACCCACGGATTTGCAGATCACCCTCTTCCAAAATATTAAATAAGGATACCTGGATTCTTGCCTGTAAATCGGGCAATTCGTTGATCACGAAAATACTTCGGTTACTGCGAGGAATAATACCATAATGCAGTACTCTTTCATCCGCAAAACTTAGCTTCAAATTGGCTGCTTTAATGGGGTCGATATCTCCAATCAAATCGGCCACGCTAACATCGGGGGTGGCGAGTTTTTCGCCATAGCGCTGGCTGCGGTGAAGCCAGTTAATAGGGGTGGCATCTCCTTTTTCTTCTATCAAATCAAGGGCGTACCTAGAAATTGGTTGAAATGGGTCGTCATTGATTTCACTGCCCGCCACTATACGAATGTATTCATCTAGCAATTGTATCATTTGCCTTGCCATCCTTGTCTTAGCCTGTCCACGTAGCCCTAAAAATAAAATATTATGACGCGATAATAAAGCCCTTTCTGTATCAGGAATCACCGAATCTTCATAGCCTAGTATTCCTGGAAAAGCATTTTCTTTTGCCTTGATTTTTTTGATAAGGTTGTCCCGAACCTCATCTTTGATAGATTTGGGGGTATATCCTTGTTTTTTCAATTCGCCTAACGTGCTTGGTTTTTTATTTGTCATTATGGGCTTATTTTATATTTTGCTGTTTAGGCGTTTAGTTACTGTATAGTAGTATCATTTGGAGTTTGCCGATTTAAAAAACATAGCGCTTCTCAATAGCGATTACCTATTTTTTGGAAAATTAATAAACTGTTTTGCGCTTTCCACTTTCAAAATCTTTGAACATAAATGCACCTAATTTATCCAGCGAAGCAAAAAAGGCTTTTCCATTATTTGTTTCTGTGAACTCTTGTACAAATTTTTGCAAGTAAGGATCGGAAGCAATCATAAAGGTGGTGATGGGGATCTTTAATTTTTTGCATTGCGTAGCCAGGCTCATGCAGCGATTTAAAATTTTACGGTCTACGCCAAAGCTGTTTTTATAGTACTTGTTGCCCACTTTTAAACAGGTGGGTTTTCCATCGGTTATCATAAAGATTTGTTTATTGGGATTTCTTCTTTTACGTAAAAGGTCCATCGCAAGTTCCAATCCTGCCACTGTATTGGTATGGTAGGGACCTACTTGTAAATAAGGGAGGTCTTTTACCTCTATCATCCAGGCATCATTGCCGAATACCACAATATCCAAAGTGTCTTTTGGGTACTTGGTTTGTATGAGTTCGCTTAATGCCATCGCTACTTTTTTGGCAGGTGTAATCCTATCTTCACCATATAAAATCATTGAATGGCTGATGTCAATCATTAGCACGGTAGAGGTTTGCGATTTAAAATCGGTTTCCCTAATTTCCAAGTCATCTTCCTGAAGCCGGAAGCTATCTACCCCATGATTGATTTGTGCATTGCGGATGGAAGAAGTGAAATCAATTTGTTCGAGGGTATCACCAAACTGATAGGGTCTTGTTTCTGGGTTGATCTCATCACCTCCGCCGGGTTTAAAGGTATTGTGATTGCCTTGTTTTGTTTTTTTGAGTTTGCCGAATATTTCCTCCAAACTTTTTTTTCGGATCCCTTGCTCAGTTTTCGGTGTAATTTTTATTTCGCCATTTTCTCCTTTCTCATCAATGTATCCTTTGTCTTTAAGGTCTTGATAAAAATCACCCATGCCATAGTCATTCTTCGTAAGGTTGTATTGTTTGTCCAACTCATTCATCCATTGCATGGCTTCTCCTACATCCCCACTTGTGTGGGTAAGAATTTGCAAAAAGAGATCCAGTAATTGCTCAAAAGGGGTTTTCCCATTTTGAGAACTGTCAAATGTAGAAAAGTTATATCCTCGCATGGATTGATTGATTAAAAAGTAGGTGGCAGGTAACCTCCG
>CANJAW010000247.1:0-4679 GCA_947472215.1 Chitinophagaceae bacterium | reverse complement strand
GACCTTGCACTTACAGGATATGCAGTGAAAGGGCATATCATCGCCAATAGGCCCGGACATAGCAGCAATGTTGCTTTTGCCAAAAAATTAAAACAATACATCAAAAAAAATAAACATACTAAGGATATTCCCATTTATGATCCCAACCAACCACCTGTATACAATTTACAGCAAATTGAAGATACCTTGCCACACCGGTATCCATTTTTATTGGTAGATAAAATAATAGAACTTTCAGACAAGCAAATCGTAGGAATCAAAAATGTAACTTTCAATGAATTCTTTTTTCAAGGCCATTTCCCCGGCAACCCCGTTATGCCAGGAGTTTTACAAGTAGAGGCATTGGCACAAACAGGCGGAATTCTTTGTATCAATGCCATGCCCGAAGGAAAGTATGATACTTACTTTATTAAGATAGACAATTGTAAATTCAAGCAAAAAGTAGTACCTGGTGATACCATGATTTTAAAAATGGAACTCATAGAACCGATTCGCCGTGGTATCTGTGTAATGAGGGGCAGCGTATATGTGGGCAATAAACTTTGTACCGAAGGAGACTTGACCGCCCAATTGGTAAAAAGGACCTAATTTATATTTATCCAACAATCATTTGAACATAGTTGAGGTAAAATGATTGTTGGCTAATAGATTGAGATCAGATTGAACCATTTGTATATTTTTAAATTTTTAAATTAACTATGATTCATCCTCATACATACATTCATCCTAATGCAAAACTTGCTACCAATGTAAAAATTGATCCGTTCAGCGTTATCCATCCTAATGTGGAAATCGGTGAGGGTACTTGGATTGGCAGCAACGTTACTATAATGGAAGGTGCGAGAATTGGAAAAAATTGTCGCATTTTCCCTGGAGCCGTAATCGCCGCCATTCCGCAGGATCTTAAATTCGACAATGAAGCAACGACGGTAGAGATTGGGGACAATACCACTATCCGAGAGTTTGTAACCATTAACCGTGGTAGCAAGGACCGCTGGACTACCAAGGTTGGCAACAATTGCCTTATCATGGCTTATAGCCACATTGCACATGATTGCAAAGTGGGAAATTATTGTATCATGAGCAACAATACCCAGATGGCGGGGCATGTTACAGTGGGGGATTTTGCGATATTAGGCGGCATGTGCGCCATTCACCAATTTGTACAAATTGGACAACATGCTTTTGTAAGTGGTGGAAGCTTGGTAAGCAAAGATGTCCCACCTTATATCAAGGCTGGCAGAACACCACTGAGCTATGCTGGAGTTAATTCAGTTGGATTAAAACGCAGAGGATTTTCTCTTGACAGTATCAACCAAATACTAGATATCTACCGCATCATTTACAACAAAGCAATGAATACTTCGCAGGCACTGAATTTTATTGAAGAAGAATTGCCTGCTACCGACGAAAGGGATGAAATCGTTACATTTATTCGTGAAAGCGGAAGGGGAATCATTAAAAGATTCACCAAGGGAAGTATGGACGATGAATAAATTACCACCTTGTTGCCTAGAAATAATAATTTTAAAATCTTAATGCTACCTTTTTACCACATTCAATTTGAATCAGGAAGGAATGGGACCGCTAATGCAAATCAAACTAACTAATACCGGTAAACGCTATAACAGAGAATGGATATTCCGTCACTTTGAGTATGAATTTTTATCCGGAAAAAAATATGCCATTACAGGATCCAACGGCTCTGGCAAATCGACCTTGCTTCAGGTGATAGCCGGCGCACTCACACACAATGAAGGCAATATTGAAATGACATTGAATGGCAGTCTGCTACTCGAAGAAAATTGTTACCAATACCTTTCCATCGCTGCCCCTTACTTGGAGCTAATTGAAGAAATGACTGCTATCGAATTTCTATCCTTCCATGCCGCTTTCAAGCCACTTACTTGCCCAATAGAAACAATACTTTCCCTAACCAATCTGGAAAAGGCTGCCCATAAACAAATCAGGTATTACAGCAGCGGTATGAAACAGCGGCTAAAACTGGCACAGGCATTCTTTTGCTCAGCACCTGTATTACTACTAGACGAGCCCACTACTAATTTAGATGCAGAAGGAATTGGCTTATACCAGCAACTAGTGGCTGAACATACCCACCAAAAATTGGTAATCATTAGCAGTAATGACCCACAGGAATATGAATTTTGTGATCAGGTAGTGGCAATTGGAAAATACAAATAAACTGCAAGCAGCCGCTAAAATAATAATGGACAATTTGTAAGGGTCTAACAAAGCGCCAAAGCCATTAAACTTATCAATCCCCCAACAAAAAGGCAAGTATTTTTTATTCCCTTTATCGCCGGCTGGCAATTAACAGATCCAGGTCGGTATATTTTAGGTCAAAACGCTGACTCAGGTGAAAATTGGTAAGGCTTCCCTTAAATAAATAGATACCGCTGCGAATATTTGCTTTGTACCATACAGCATGATCAATTCCTCCATCATCTGCGGTTTCCAACAACAAGGGCATCAATACATTACTGATAGCCTGCGATGCAGTTCGGGCAAATCCACTGGGAATATTGGGTACGCAATAATGAATTACATCAAATTTCAGAAAAACCGGCTTTTCATGGGTGGTAACTTCACTGGTTTCAAAACAACCGCCCCTGTCAATACTAACATCTACGATAATGCTTCCCGGCCGCATATTGCTCACCATTTCTTCGGTAACAATAATGGGTGTACGCCCAGCAGCACTACTCAACGCACCCACTGCAACATCACAGGTTTTCAATTGCTTTGCCAATATTTTTGGTTCAATCACAGAAGTCCATAAACGACCGCCGATATTATTTTGCAACCGCTTTAGTCGGTAAATACTATTGTCAAAAATCTTTACACTAGCACCCATCGCTAATGCAGTGCGGGCAGCATATTCGCCCACAATCCCTGCACCAATGATGATGACCTTGGTAGGAGGAATTCCGCTGATACCGCCCACTAACACTCCCTTTCCGTTGTTGGCCTTACTTAAATATTGTCCTGCAATCAGCATCACGGCACTACCCGCAATTTCACTCATGCTTCTTACAATTGGATTATGTCCGGTGTCATCTTTTAGATTTTCAAAACTCAATGCAGTAATTTTTTTCTCCATCATCTTCTGCAAGATTTCTCTTTTCATCACAGATAAATGTATCGGAGAAATGATATACTGATTTGGCTTCAGCAGCTCACATTCCGATTCACTAATGGGAGCACTTTTTACCAATACATCACATTCAAATACCTCTTTTTTATGATATGCGATTTGTGCTCCTGCATCGCTATAATCCAAATCTCTATAGCTGGCACCCTCTCCTGCACCCGTTTCCACCACCACCCGATGGCCATTGGCCACCATTACACCCACCGCCTCAGGTGTTAGCGCAATTCGATTTTCATTAAACGAATTTTCCTTTGGGATGCCAATAAATAATTGGGTGCCTTTTGGTTTAATATCCAATGTCTCTTCTAGGGTTTCATAGGAAAAAGAAGGGGAAACATAAGGTTTTGACTTAGCCATAGTTGTATTAAATTGAAAACAAATTACTGCATTTAATAGGTCGGTACAAAGTACAAATTAATACTGACACTCGCTTTAGTATTCCCCAGTTTGGCGAATTAGGAGCAATTAGATAAGAAAAACAGCCTGTTCAATTCCTATTTCCCCTTAGTAATTTTTCTAGTTGCCGTATCCAAAGCTGTAAAATATAGATGCAATGTATCCTCCGGAAAAATTCTCTCCGCCATCTCGGGCCATTCTACCAAACAGGCATTGCCCGACAATAGGCAATCTTCTACCCCGCTTGCAATCGCCTCTGCTTCATTTTTGATACGATACAGATCCATATGATAAATAACCGCTCCATCCTTGGTAGCATATTGATTGATAATAGAAAAAGTGGGACTTGATATATTGTCTATTACGCCCATCTCTTTACACAAAGCTTTCGCAAAAGTCGTCTTGCCTGCACCCATTTCACCGTGAAGCGCCAATACCCTGTAACCAGCCGAATCAGCCAGAATTTTCTGAGCTGCTGCCCCTATTTGGTCCAATGTAAAAATTACCTCCATGTTGCAAAGATATTTTCCTTCATTTGTAATTCATTCAAGAAAGGAAAGAATAATTTTGTAAGATGGAAAAAGTAGCCTGGAAAGTAGAGGGAATGACTTGTACCAATTGCGCATTGACGATCAATCAATACCTTCAAAAAAAAGGCATGAGCGACGCCAAAGTAAATTTTATTGGGGGCGAAGTGACCTTTACGCTTCCGGATAACAGCTCCAAAGTATCGATTGCCAAAGGAATTGAAGACCTAGGCTACCATATTGTAGACGAGCCACTGATGCAACAGCTTCCAAAAAAAAGGAAAGTTTTTTCTAATCATCTCCAGCGATTCGGCTTCTGCCTTCCTTTTACGCTTGTATTATTGCTGCACATGCTTCCCTGGCATTTTCATTTTTTAATGAACCCATGGATTCAACTGGCCATTTGTGTACCGGTTTATTGGGTGGGGATGGGTTATTTTGGAACCAGTGCAGTAAAAAGTATGCGCAGCGGTATCCCCAACATGAATGTACTGATCGCACTGGGAGCTACTGCTGCATTCGTATATAGTTTGATTGGCACCATCGGCCAACTTGGAATGGACTATCTTTTTTATGAAACCACT
>CANJAW010000246.1:0-4714 GCA_947472215.1 Chitinophagaceae bacterium | reverse complement strand
TTTTTAGTCTGCATTTCAACGATTGAGGAGGATAATGTCTTTTTGCCACCGGAAGCAGACAAAGCAACTCCTTTTGTCCAAGGCAAAATTATCTTCAATACACCTCCCAATTCGCTGGTCACTTTTATCTCCTTTACTTTTCCATTTTTCAAAGATGCACTTACCAAGAAGGCGCCAACAGCTCGCAGCTGCTGAAATGAGGCATCCTTGTCCATCGGCCAGTTGGGGAAGAGGCTGATGGTGCCATCATAACTTTGCATCAAACATTCGTTCACTACAACCGGTAAAGCAAAGTTCTCAAACCAAATACCCTTTTTATCCATGTAACCATAATCGGTTCCATCATTGTATCGGCCATTTACCTGCATTACCCTGTCGGAAGTTGCCCCATTGGCCATTGTTGAATAATTAACCTGTCGCTTGAACCTTTCTAGATCCAGCATTCCTATACGAGCAGCTTGTAAATTAATAAATACTAAATCATTACCTCCTTCGTTTTGCTGATTGAGGTAAGTATTCTTCAAAAGTTGCTGGGTTGCAGCATCTGAATGTAAACCGTAATCTTCTCCGGGGAAAACCGACATCAATGGGTTGGGCGTATTATAAACTACCTCAGCATGTTCTCCGGGAACTGAAACCAATACTTTCCCAAATTCTTTTGATTCTGCAGTAGGATAATCAGGGAAACGGGATAAAATCAGTCTAACGTTGTCCAGTAATATTTCTTCCTGTTTTTCAACATTCAATAGATTAGTTGCCCGAGTATACGCCTTAAAAAGGAATTTTGTAAGCGTAAGATCAACATTGCAATCTGAATTGTATTTAAAACCAGGCCGAAGCCCATATAATTCGGGAGGAACCGTTGGGAAAATGTGAAATTTGTCATCCTTCCACTGTGGCCCACTTGATTCAGGTCTTTTCATATAGGCCACCAAAAATTCAACCGCTGCTTTCATAGGACCAAATGCCCTGTTTCTAAGAAACCCAACATCACCCGAATAAAGATAGTGCCACCACAGGCCTTGAACTGCCCAGGGTGTTTCTAAAATCTCCCAACCCCAGGTGGGAACAGGATAAGGGTTCATAGTCATATCAACCGGAAAAGCACTGTGCGGAAAATAGGCACCTGGTAGTTGGTAATATTCTTTTGCCCAACGCTTACTCACAGGCATCAACTTTTCAATCAGGTTCACATAAGGCAAGTTTTTCTCTAGATGGTTGCTTGAAAAGGTTACCCAAAAAGGCTGCTGCGTATTATAATTCATGTGGTAATCGCCGTGCCAAGAAGTGCCAATGGTATTGTAACTCCAGTTGGCAAAAAGCCCTGGAGCAGTGGCCCCATCTTTGGCAGCACAATTTAAAAAATATAGGTTCCGGTACCACATCTGTTCTAGAAACTGATCGGCAAGGATGACGCCCGACTTAGCCCAGTAATCTTTCCATATCTGTTGTGACCTGTTCAAGAACACCACCAAATCTTCATTTTTGGGAATCGCTTTTTTGGGCAAATCATATTCGACCTCACTGTTTAGTCCTTCCTGAAGCGTAATGACGCCTATAAAGCCCAGTTTCTTCTTAATCCCTGCTTCCATAGGTACCATTGTCTGCTGTATGCCATACCAGTTGATTCTGGATTTTTTTTCCAACAAACAATTCAAGGATGCAGTTAGGTGGAAAGCCTTGTCTTTCGGATGTCCTTTTGCCACATCGTATTTCTCAGGCTCCAAATAGGGCAATCTCTGACGAAACCCAATCAGTCCATTTTCAAGATTCTCTTCTATTTTTGTTGTTGGAAATTCTTTCGGGGTGGAAGGATCTGGAATCACCCTAACACGGTCAAAGATATTATCACAAGGATTGCCCTGCTGATCAACTAGGCGGAACCAAAGCTGATCTTTGACCATATCAATA
Source organism: Chitinophagaceae bacterium (assembly GCA_947472215.1). Classification (GTDB taxonomy): domain Bacteria; phylum Bacteroidota; class Bacteroidia; order Chitinophagales; family Chitinophagaceae; genus Ferruginibacter. Next base: position 2,803 of record CANJAW010000246.1, on the reverse strand, counting down.
AAAATTTGAAGGGTTATTTTTTTCTGCTCTTTCGTTAGCAAGTATACTTCGCACATTCCATTAGCAATATCCAGCTTATGCCCTACCATTTCAGCATTCCGACGATCGAACCCCAACAACACGGAACCACAGGGGAATGGTCGTGGATAAGGTTTTCTGTAATTTTCAGCAGTCATCGTTTTGTATGCATTGTACCATGGATTATCTGTTAGCACCGACAAACTATCTGGTATAGCTTTCACTTTGTTGAATATTTCTTGAAAGGTTCCAATCTTCTCTCTGTTGTTCTCAGCCAAACGAATATCCCAAACATTATTATGGCCGAAATAAAGCACCACAGCATCGGGCCTAGTCGTAACCACTACCCCCATTGCACCATTTCCAAGTAAGGCTCCCTCAAAAAAATCGGGAGCAGGCCGGTCATAAGTTAAAGCATGTAGTTTGGCTCTTTCGAAAGGGCTAAACAATTCTTGTGCATTGGCAACCAATGTTACCAATAGAATCATGGGATAGATAATACTGGTGAGAATTACTTTTTTCATATAACTGTTTAAGTGATTTTTCAACTTTTGGATATTGGTATCAAGATGAGCTACTTGTTTTCAATATTTGTTTTATTAACATCGGCTGCCCACTTTATATGTAATTTTGTAAGCCTTTCTACAATTTCAGGATACTGTGCTGCATAATTTTGTTCCTCAGGACTTTCTCCTTCCAGATTAGCCAAATAAGGAGATTCCATCTTTTCTTCTTTTTGTATATGGGGTGAGAATTTACCTGTATTATCGAGTCCATTTACAATCAGTTTCCATTTCCCCTCTCTTACCGCCCACTGGTCTTCAAATTGAAAATAGAGCTCCTTATAATTGGAGGGTGCATTCGACACTATCAAAGGAAGCAGGTTATTTCCATCAAGCATACAATTCGGCATTTTACTACCGGTAAGCTCACATATTGTAGGTAAGAAGTCCATGCAAGTAATTATTTGATCTCTAGATACATTTTCGGGAAAGTGTCCAGGATAACTAATGATTGCCGGTACACGAATACCTCCTTCCAGAAAACTCCCTTTTGCCCCCCTCCATTTTCCTGTATAACCACCGCCACCATGTGCACAATAATCTGTACCAATTGGAAGGCCGCTAAGATGGTTTTTAATTTTTATCGTTGTTTCTTCGGTAGAATGTCCATTATCACTCATAAAAAAAATCAGGGTGTTTTCGCGGAGCTTTAACTCTTCAAGTTTATTGAGGATTTGGCCTATCTTATCATCTACTGTTGAAAGAACATTTGCATAAGATTTTCTTGGCTCTTTTAAATTTTTATTGACAGAAACAAATTGAGAATCAGGTTCCAATGGATAGTGTGGCAGATTAAATGCTGCATACAAAAAGAAAGGTTGCTGACTATTTTTTTCAATAAATTGAATGGCTTGTTCAGTCATTAAGGTAGGGAAATAACGGTTTCGTTCAAAAATTTCTTCGTTATTTCTCCAGAGATCATGATAACCTTTTCCATGAAGAAAATAATGTACATAGTTATCGATGAATCCACCTCTGAAGCCATAAAATGTGTCAAAACCCTGTTCTATTGGACCATTTTCAACTGCAGCTCCGAGATGCCACTTCCCAAAAATTCCAGTTTTATATCCGTTGTCTTTCAAAACCTCTGCAATAGTTACCTCACTGAGCGGCATATTGATTCCCTTTTCTTTACTATGAGCATCATTTTGGGTCCAGCTATTTATCCCAGATCGCTGGGGATACCTGCCTGTAATCACAGAAGCCCTGCTAGTGCAGCATACCGTATGCGCATATGCTTGAGTGAAGCGGATGCCTGTTCTGCTCAGCCGATCAATATTTGGAGTAGACAAATCTTTGGACCCATAGCAGCCGGCATCAAGAGTTCCCTGGTCATCGGTATAGATGATAATGATATTCGGTTTTTTTTCTTTTTGCTGAGCAAAAGAACTCAACTGAAACAGAAAGGTAAATCCGAAGGTTAATGGTAATAGAAAAATTTGTTGTAGCTTTTTCATAGTATTAATTGATTTAATTTATCCAAAATAAGAAAGTTTTAAGTTTTATATCTATCAATTTTTTCAGCGCTTTATTCCGAAAATCATATTTGTAAAATGCAATTAATTTTCATCACCCCCTTCACCAGCCTCTAACTGATGTTCGGCATCAATGGCAACAGGCAATTTTGCTTTTGTAGACTTCATCCAGGATAGTAGATCATTCAACAATTCATCTCTTTTCTTTTTATTTATAAGTGCAAGATTGTTTCGTTCGCCTTCATCCTCTTTGAGGTTATACAGTTCAATGGCATTATTGGTGTTCATACGTTCAATTCCACCGTTTAAGATCCACTCTTCATGATATAGCAGAATTTTCCAATCGCCCTTGCGCATGGCAGTCACTGGCCTCGATCTGAAAATGGAATCCCTCCCACGAATAACCGGTTTGTTTAAATAGCCGGGGAAATGCCAGAAAATGTTTTGCCGCTTTGTTGTGGGAGTTTTTTCGGTGAATAAAGGCAATAGATTCTCACCATCAAGCCTAATGTTATTATTGCCCGCGACCGCCAAAAAAGTTGGGTATAGGTCAAGATTGATGATGGGAGTAGTATTAATGGTGGCTCCTTTTATTTTTCCGGGCCAGTAAGCAATAAACGGTTCCCGGATGCCCCCTTCATAGTAACACCCTTTGTTGCCACGCAGTGGTTCCTGCGATGATTGCTGCATGGCACCGTTGTCGCTGGTGAAAATTACCAATGTGTTTTTATCAAGACCTTCTTCTTT
>CANJAW010000245.1:0-4723 GCA_947472215.1 Chitinophagaceae bacterium | reverse complement strand
TTTATTAATGTTTTTGAAAACAATCAAGTACGGTTTTATCTTCCCGAAAATGCTTTGTACGATTCGATTCGCTTTACTTTCAAGGAAATTATCCCTGCACAAGGAAACCCCATTTATCAATTGCACAATGGCAATATCCCTGTGCATAGCATGTTTTCCATTAATATAAAAAACTCCACAACAGCCTTTCCCAACAAAATGGTGATGCGCCGTTTCTGGGGTGATAAAGAGGAATATTCAAAAGCCGAACCTGTAATAATGGGATATGAAAAAGATTGGTACAGGGCTAGTTTCAAGGAATTTGGCAATTTTCAGTTATTGGAAGATATCACTCCCCCAACAATAACCCCCATTGGAATCAGGGAAGGTATGGACATCAGTAAACTAAATCGCCTCGCATTTGTAATAAAAGATAATACCAAAGAATTGGAAAAATTTTCCGCCTATCTTGATGGCAAATGGATACGTTTTAGCAACGATAAAGGAAGTGTATTTATATACCGAATAGACGAACATTGTTCACCTGGTGCGCATGAACTGAAAATAAGTGTAGAAGACTGTGTAGGAAACAAATCGGAAAGGACATACCATTTCACAAAATAAGGGAAAAGATGAATGAGTAATAGGAGAGAGCTAATTCAAATTGCCCATTCACCATTCACCATTCACCATTCACCATTGACCATTCACCATTCACCAAACCACCATGACTACATTAACAACAGGCAAAAAAGCACCGGCCTTTAAGGGGCTAGATCAAAACGGCAACAAAATATCCATTGCCGATTTTAAAGGGAAAAAGCTGATCCTTTATTTTTACCCCAAGGATGACACACCAGGATGTACGGCCCAAGCCTGCAATTTGAGAGATAATTATACTGCCCTACTTAAAAAAGGGTTTGCTGTAGTAGGGGTTAGTATAGATCCAATAAAAACGCATAAGAAATTTGAGACCAAATATGAACTACCCTTTCCGCTAATCGCCGATGAGGACAAAAAAATAGTAGAACAATACGGGGTTTGGGGCGAAAAAAAATTCATGGGGAAATCCTATATGGGCATCACCCGTACTACTTTTTTAATCGATGAAGCAGGTAAAATCATTCAGATTATAAACAAACCGGATACAAAAAATCATACGGCAGAAATTCTGGAAGCCTGGGGAAATGGATGATTTTTTGATGTCTGATGTCTGATGTATGATGTGTGGATAGATGATTTTTATAATTTGAGCCTTGCCGCTTCATTCTTTTTGCAATGATTTACTAAATTCCATATCCAATTGAGCTTCATCATATGTAAATAAATCATACATCCGCACATCAGACATCAGACATAAAAAATCAGACATCAGAGATACCTCCTATAACCCATTCCACATCGCCAAAGTTAAACTGCCGCTCTTGAGAATCAGTCGTAATCAACTGTCCAAAGGCTGTTACACCCTTAATAGTGGTATCGAAATGAATGGAGCCCTTTTTTAAATGCATTTTCTTGTTGAGCCCAAATAAACATGCATTGTACTCAGCTAGTGAATTACCGAAGGGGCCCTTTTGAATGGCAGCAAACCGACTCAATACATTTTTCTGTAGCTCTTCGGCTAATGCAATGAGATCATACGTTTTTCCTGTAATTTGTTTTAGGGATACTGGATTTGTAAGGCTTGGATCAAAATGAGTCTGGTTAATATTAACCCCTACTCCTGCCACAGCAAATTTCCAATCAGTTCCTTGAAAAACATTTTCTATCAACACGCCTACTGCCTTTCTGTCACGCCAGTAAATATCATTGGGCCATTTAATGCTGGTTTCTTGACCGGCATATCGAGCAAAAAAATCGTAACAACCCAGGGCTACTGCCACCAACAATTGAAATTGTTGTGAAGCATTTAACAGTTGAACGTCTAAAACAAGGCTGAGCGCTATATTAACACCTTCGGAAGTATCCCAAACCTTTCCCCGCTGCCCCTTTCCCATAGTTTGCGAGGTTGTAAAATAAGCATCTCCATGTTTCGCCATTCCTTCATGAACCTTTCCCATGGCATAGTTGTTGGTACTATCAACCTGCTTTAAAATTACAAAGGAAGAACCGGTTTGGGGCATATTGCAACGATTGGTAAAGAAATTGTACTTTTGAAGATATTTGCAAGCTACCTACTGTTAACCAAAAAACAAAAGTTAATAACAGGTTGTATGCTTACAACAGCATGGGGTTTCCATGAAAAGTCAACTAAAACAGCTTATAATTTGAACAATCTCACAGTGTTAGCCAATCGCCCAAAAAGTACTATTAAAAAGCTAACCAAAAACAGTAAAATTTTCAAGTCCATCATCCAGGCCATCCAGGAAAAAAAGGGAGAAAATATCATTAGCCTTGATCTGCGTAAAATACCTGAAGCCGTTTCAGATTTTTTCATCATTTGCGAAGCTAGTAATCCCACTCAATTAAAAGCGATTGCGGATTTTATAGAAGAAGATGTAAAAAAGAAATGTGGAGAGTCTGCCTACAAACATGAGGGCCGTCAGGCGCAACAATGGATTTTAATTGACTACGTAAATGTGGTGGTACATATTATGCTACCCGAACCAAGGAAATTTTACAAGTTGGAAGAAATGTGGAGTGATGCCGTTGCTGCCGAGCACAATGACTAAATTAATCCCCATCCGCAATACAAAAACATACCATAAATAAATATTCTAAGCAAGCAGCTATGTCAGAAGATAACAAATCAGCAACTAACAAAAAAAAGGGCAATACCCCTTCTTCCGGAGACGACAACAAGTCAAAAAACAAAAACAGATTTAATATATACTGGATATATGGAATTGTATTTGCAGCTATTGTAGGCTACAATTTCTTACGAACAGCCTCCACTACTGGGGTTGAAACCAACCAGGTTAAATTCACTGAACTTGTTAAGCAGGGGGATGTTGAAAAAATAACGACTATCCGTAACAAAAAAATTGTTAGGATATTTATTAAAAAAGACAGCCTCGAAAATAAAGTTTTTTACAAAGATATTTTCGGCAAGCAGTTCGACAACGCTATTAAAATGCCCGCTCCACAACTATATTTCAGCATAGTGGACGACAAAACTTTTGCTGCACAAATGCAGGATTTTTACAATAAAAACCCGCTGATTACCCAGGTGCCGGATTCTCCCACAGATGAAGGAGAATTGTTTGGACAAATTGTGTCTACCTTACTTCCCATTCTTTTAATTGGCTTGTTATTCGTAATGATGATGCGCAAAGTAGGTGGAGGAGGTGGAGGTAGTGGTGGCCCTGGAGGTATTTTCAATATTGGCAAATCAAAGGCTACCCTTTTCGATAAAGCATCAAGGGTGAATATCAATTTTGGTGATGTAGCCGGTCTGGATGAAGCCAAGGTAGAGGTGATGGAGATTGTTGATTTTTTAAAAAATCCGAAAAAATATACCGCTCTTGGTGGAAAAATACCCAAAGGAGCCTTGTTAATCGGCCCTCCAGGTACAGGTAAAACCTTATTAGCCAAAGCAGTTGCAGGTGAAGCGCAAGTTCCCTTTTTCAGCCTAAGTGGTAGCGATTTTGTGGAAATGTTTGTAGGTGTTGGAGCCAGTAGGGTAAGGGATCTTTTTAAACAGGCAAGGGAAAAAGCACCTTGCATCATTTTTATAGATGAAATTGATGCTATCGGAAGAGCTAGAGGCAAGAATATGATGATGAGTAATGATGAAAGGGAAAACACCTTGAATCAATTGCTAGTGGAAATGGATGGCTTTGGAACTGATCTTGGAATTATTATTTTAGCTGCCACCAACCGACCAGATGTACTGGATGCCGCTTTATTGCGCCCAGGTAGATTTGACAGACAGATCTCTATTGATCGTCCGGATTTGGTTGGAAGAGAAGCCATCTTTAAAGTACATTTGGGACCAATAAAAGTTTCGACTACCCTGGATGTTTTTAAATTAGCAGAGCAAACCCCAGGTTTTGCCGGTGCCGACATTGCCAATGTGTGCAACGAAGCCGCTTTAATAGCAGCCCGCAAAAACAAAGATTCTGTTGACATGAGCGATTTTCAAGATGCCATCGACCGTGTAATCGGAGGGTTGGAGAAAAAAAATAAAATCATTTCGCCAGAAGAAAAAGAAATCATCGCCTACCACGAAGCTGGACATGCCATTTGCGGATGGTATTTAGAACATGCTTATCCATTATTAAAAGTAACCGTAGTGCCAAGGGGAAGTGCAGCACTAGGATATGCCCAATACACGCCTAAAGAACAATACCTGTATAACACGGATCAACTTCTCGACCAAATATGTATGACGCTAGGAGGAAGGGCTAGTGAAGATATTTTCTTTGGCAAAATAAGTACCGGCGCTAGCAATGACCTGCAACAGATAACCAAGATTGCCTATAGTATGATTACCGTATATGGTATGAATGAGAAAATTGGCAATATTAGTTATTACGACCCCAACCAGGAAAATGTATTTACCAAACCCTTTAGCGAGGAAACTGGTAAAATGATTGACGAGGAAGTACGCAAGCTAATTGAAAACGCCTATATCAGAACTAAGGAGCTACTTACCGAAAAGAAAGGTGACGTGGAGTTATTAGCCAAGGAATTATTAAAAAAAGAGGTATTGTTTAAAAGTGATGTGGAAGCATTGATCGGTAAAAGGGCTTTCGAAGATAAGAAGACATTGGATCTTCCTTTACCTGAAGATGCCGTGGTG
>CANJAW010000244.1:0-4725 GCA_947472215.1 Chitinophagaceae bacterium | reverse complement strand
GAAAAAAGTTACCAATGCTTCTACCTGGTCTACAAAGCGACGGCCTGAAATAATTAAATTATTTGAGTCCTATCAGTTTGGAAAAATGCCCCCTCGTCCAGCAGATATGACCTTTCATGTTTTTGATGCAGGCACGTTGGTTTTTGGCGGCAAAGCAATACGTAAGCAGGTGACAGTTTATTTCACGAAGGATACCAATCATCTTTCAATGGATGTATTGATTTACCTACCTGCGAAAATTCAAACACCATCTCCTTTATTGTTAATCGCAAATTTTTCTGCCAATTCAAGCGCCGTAGATGATCCCGGAGTTAAACAAGGATATGTTTGGAATAAGGAAGGAAAAAAAATGGCAGCATCCGGCTCGAGAAGTTTTGGAAAAATAAATGTAGAGCGTTTTATTGAGCAGGGAATAGGCATTGCTACAGTGTGTTACGGTGATATAGAGCCAGACTTTAAAACTGGTATTCAATTTGGAATTAGGGGGGCATATTTAAAGCCAGGAAAAAATGAACCAGCACCCGACGAGTGGGGAGCTATTTCTGCATGGGCTTGGGGGCTTAGTCGGGCGATGGATTATTTTGAAACCGACCAGCAAATTGATTCAAAGCGGGTTGCTTTGCAGGGCGTATCTCGGCTTGGAAAAACAGTGTTGTGGGCTGGTGCACATGATGAAAGGTTTAAATTGGTGATTGCAAGTTGCTCAGGTGAAGGAGGGGCGGCAATCAGCAGAAGAGATTACGGAGAAAATATTAAACACATGTCGGATACCTCAAGGTATTTCTATCAATTTGCACCTAACTGGCATGAGTATGCGAAGGATGTTAATTTATCTCCAGTAGATGCTCATATGTTAGTGGCATTGATGGCACCAAGAGCGTTGTTATTGCAAACAGGAGATACAGATTTTTGGTCTGATCCCAAGGGTGAATTTCTTGCGGCTGTTGCTGCGGAGCCGGTATACCAATTATTTGGTAAAAATGGCCCCTCCTCCAATATAATGCCTCCAGCAGGAGATACGTCCATGTTGAACACATTGGGCTATTATATGCATTCGGGTGGACATGGGACGGTGCCTTCTGACTGGCCTATCTATATCGATTATCTAAAAAAACATTTATAGTAATGCTTCATATTTTTCAGATAAAAAAATAAGTATTGTTATTCTTTTCCTTACCTTAAATTAAAATTAAAACAAATCATTATGAAAAAAAATAACCGCCGTCTTTTTATTAAAAAATCAGCATTGGCTGGCGCTGGGGTAATAGCAGCCCAACTAGGGCTGAGTGCCAAAAGTTATAACCGTATCATTGGCGCCAATGATAGAGTAAGGGTTGGAGTAGTAGGATTTTCTGATCGACACAAAAGCACGCACCTTCCTTGTTTTATGAACCATTATAAGGAATTAAATTTCGAAGTAGTTGCGGTATCTGATATTTGGAACAAAAGAAGGGAAGCTGGCGCTGCTATTTGGAAAGAAAAAATGCAAAACGATGTAGTGGCTTGTAGAAATAATGAAGAGATGTATGCTAAAAAATTAGTGGATGCTGTGTTTGTTAGCACCGCCGATTTTCAGCATGCTTTGCATGCTATGGAAGCGGTCAATGCAGGTTGCGACGTGTATTGCGAAAAGCCATTTGCTGAAACGATGGACGATAACCGAAGGGCTTTTAAGGCAATTAAAGCGTCTAATAAAATTGTGCAGATTGGTTCACAAAGAAGAAGCGGCTCTAATTACCATGTGGCAGAAGAATATATCAAATCCGGCAAGTTTGGTGCCATTACCATGGTAGAATTAACCTGGAATGTGAATCAACCGATGCGTTGGCGCAGACCAGAAGATGTAGCACAATTGATGGAAAAAGATACGGATTGGAAAAGGTTTATTATGAACCGGCCTTTTGAAGCATTTGATGCCAAAAAATATTTGGAATTTAGATTGTTCTGGCCTTATTCCTCCGGGTTACCTGGTCAGTGGATGAGCCACCAAATTGATACCGTACATTGGTTTAGCGGTTTGCAACATCCAAGAAGTGTCGTTGCCAATGGAGGAATTTACATGTGGAAAGATGGAAGAAAAAATTGGGATACCATCAGTGCCGCTTTTGATTATGGCCCATCCAATGATCTTGCTACTGGCTTTCAGGTAACTTTCGGATCCCGTATGCATAATGGAAATGAAAGTCCTACTGAAATCTATTATTCAAATGGTGGCCAGTTGAATCTCAACACCAATAAAGTTTCTCCATTAGGGGGGTTAACTGAAAAATATGCTGCTGCTGCAGGTATTAAATCATTTTTATTGCCAGAGTCGAGCCTTTCAGTGGTTGAACCTGTAATTGCCTCCGCAAATACTGGTGGCGACAAGCTAACCTCAAACCATATCCGCAATTGGATGGAATGTGTTCGTAGTCGCAATACGCCCAATGCTCCTGTTGAAGCGGGCTATAGCCATTCCATTGCTACCATCATGACCAATGCAGCTGTGTTAACAGGTCGTAAGGTGACCTTTGACGAAAAAACACAGGAAATAATGGTGGGGGGCAAACCTTTTGAGCCATTTAAAAATTATTCTATTTAATCAGCTATTAAAAATAAAGGATGCATTTTTTAAAAAGTATTTTCTTGTTTGGCAGTATGTTATTCTTCTTCACCAATACATTCTCCCAGCAACAAGTAAAGTTTGAACAAAAGCCAGCTGAACAAAAGGTGGATGTATTGGTGAATGGCAAATTCTTTACAGCTTATATTTTCGATAGTAAGATCGATAAGCCTGTATTGTTTCCACTTCTAACAGCGTCTGGTGTGACCGTCACTCGAGGTTTTCCCTTAGCTCCACGAGCGAATGAGAGAACCGATCATCCCCACCATATTGGTATGTGGTTTAACTACGGAGATGTTAACGGATTGGATTTCTGGAATAATTCGGATGCCATCCCTGCCATTGACAAACTAAAGTATGGTAGTATTCGGCATCAAAAAATAGTGAGTGTAAAGGACGGAAAGCAGCAGGGGGTGCTAGTAGTAGCTTCTAATTGGGTAGATATTTCGGGCAAGGTTTTGATCAAGGAATTAACTACGTTGACTTTTAGTGGAGATGCGAATAGCCGAACCATTGATCGTGCAACTGTGCTTACTGCGCAGCAGGAAAAAGTTAGTTTCAAAGACAATAAGGAAGGTGTGTTAGGAATAAGGGTAACCCGTGAACTGGAAATTCCTTCTCAAAAAGCCGAGATTTTCACAGATGCAAAAGGAGTTGCCACCAAGGTGGCTGTATTGAATAATGAAGGGGTAAGCGGTACGTTTCTTACTAGTAAAGGTATTACTGGCAATGAGGTATGGGGCACCCGAGGTACATGGTGCATGATGTATGGCAACAAAAACGGCGAACCTGTCTCAATAGCAATTATTGATCATCCTACTAACCCGGGGTATCCTACCTATTGGCATGCCAGGGGCTATGGTCTTTTTGCTGCCAATACACTTGGACAGGAAATACTCAGTGGGGGCAAGGAGAAATTAAATTTCGTTTTGGAGGCAGGTCAGTCGGCGACCTTCAAATACCGAGTGATTATTTCCAATGGAAGTGCAATTTCTTCAGAATCACTGGATAAGGCAGCGGACTCATTCTCTAAAAAATAATCAATGAAATTATTGAAGGTAGTCTTCCTTGTTTTTTTAATTTTGATGGTGGCTTTTCTAAAAGCTCAAAATAGTCAACTGATTTCGGGGGTATATCATTTAGATAGTATTGCCGCTAAGCAGCCTGCTGGTGCTACCGAAAAACCAAAGTTACTGGGTGGTACTACCGATCTCACCCAACTAAGTTTTCATTCGTCCACTCTTGCCCCTGGCAAAACCAATCATCCCCTCCGTGCACTACTAGATCGAGAAGAATTAATCATTGTAAAAGAAGGACAGCTAACCCTTACCGTTAATGGTAGTAGCAAATTATTAAGCACCGGAAGCATTGCGCTAATTGTAGCAGGGGATGAGCAAAGTTTTTCCAATGCTTCGGATAAACCTGCTAGTTATTATGTGTTGGGCTTTAAGTCTACATTACCTGTTAATATCAGCAGGGGAAAGGATAGCGGAGGTTCTATTATGAAAGATTGGGCTGAACTTTCAGCTAAGAAAACTATTAAGGGAGAATCAAGACCTGTTTTTGATAGGGCCAGTTCCATGTTTGAAAGATTTGAAGTGCATGCAACCAATCTAAATGCATCCCAGGAAAGCCATCCTGCACATTCGCACCGCGCAGAAGAAATTATGTTACTACTGAAGGGTGAGGTTACCATGCATATTGGTCAAGAAAACTACAAGGCTTTGTCAGGTAGTTTGATTTTTGTTACTCCTAATGTAGTACATAATTTAACCAATACGGGTAGTGAACCATGTTCGTATTATGCTATTAAATGGTATAATGAGGGTGTCAAGTAGTTATTCTATCAACTGAAAAAAATGACTGAATTAGCAAAGAAAACTGTCTACACACTTGTCGGGCTATCTATATTAATGGCTTTTACATTGCAGCCTCCAAAAAAAATAAAGGTATATTTAATTGGCGACTCTACTATGTGTGTATACGAAACCAATAGGGCCCCATTAACCGGATGGGGTATGCCCTTTTCCTTTTTTTTCGACTCAACTGTCACCATCGACAACAGAGCGAAGGGAGGCAGAAGTACCCGTACATTTATCAGTGAAAATCGTTGGCAGCCAATT
>CANJAW010000243.1:0-4750 GCA_947472215.1 Chitinophagaceae bacterium | reverse complement strand
TACCATACCACCGACGAAGAAAGACTGCTTAGTCTAAATAAACAATGTGAACAACTGCAACTTGAAATAGACGAATATTTCTCGGATGGACTTGCTGGTAATATACCTGCCGAACGATTAACTTTTGCCAGCAATAAAGTGTTTAAGCAACAGGGAAATGAGGTGAAAGAGATCCAAGGTAAAATTGGTGAAGTTTTTTATCAATTGGCAGATGTTAATTGTAAGCTTTGGCATGAGCAGGAAAAAGTATATGAATTTGAAATGGTTCCTGTAGAGCAAAAAGATTCTGTCGTTAAGTTATTGGCACTCCTTAATTTGGAAAGAAATAAATGTATAGATGCGATTAATGTACAGTTTGCTGATCTTGTTTTAAATAATTTAAAAAAATAATGTATGCATATTCGAAAAAGAACAACCTGTAGGGTTTGTGGTTCGGCTTCCTTAACTCCGGTGATCGATTTGGGACCTCAATATTTGCAGGGGTCTTTTGTTAAGCCGGGTAAAGAAATGCCTTCTCAAAGGAAGATTAACTGTTCGTTGGTAAGGTGTAATCCCCAGCAAGATGAAAATGCATGCGGACTTTTGCAAATGGAACATAGTGTTCCTCCTGAAATTTTGTATGCAGCCTATTGGTATCGTAGTGGAACGAATGCAACAATGCGCAATCATTTGGAAGAAATTGTTACCAGCACGCTCGGCTTATTGAAAAAGGATAATTGCAGTGTTTTGGATATCGGATGCAATGATGGGACTTTATTGGATTTTTATCCCGCCAGCTTTGTAAAATTTGGCTGTGATCCAAGTGATGTAGCACAGGAAGTGAAAAATGCTACCGTGGTTCAGGATATTTTTCCTTCTGCAGAATTATCTACTGCCATTGGAAATAAAAAAATGGATGTCATTACTTCCATTGCCATGTTTTATGACTTGGAAAGTCCCGTAGATTTCGTAAAAAATATCAAGCGTTTTTTATCACCAGAGGGAATATGGGTATTTGAAATGAGTTATATGCCCCATATGCTGGAGTTAGATAGCTATGACACTATTTGTCATGAACACTTAGAATTTTACAGTTTGGCAGTGTTGGAGAAAATTGTGTCGATGGGGGATATGAAGATATTTAAGATTGCTTTTAATGATATCAATGGCGGAAGTATAAGATGTTATGCAACCCATAAGGAGAGCGGATTATACACCAATAAAGAAAGCCATCGATTGATGAATGATATTCGTCAAAAGGAATTTGATTTAGAATTGGATACAGATAAGCCTTATGTGGCATTTCAGTACAGAATCGAAAAGGTAAAGAATGAATTACATGATTTACTGGTTAAATTGAAACAGGAAGGCAAGAAAGTGCATATTTACGGCGCTTCTACCAAAGGGAACACGATTCTTCAGTGGTGCGATATTAATAGCATGTTGGTTGAATATGCAGCGGAAAGAAATCCTGATAAATACGGAGCCTATACTTTAGGAACCAATATCCCAATAATAAGCGAAGCAGAAAGTAGGGCAATGAATCCTGATTATTATTTGGTGCTACCTTGGCATTTTAAGGCAGAGTTTATTGAAAGGGAAAAAGAAGCATTGGAGAAAGGGACCGGTTTTATTTTCCCTATACCTACTATTGATATTTATAAGAAATAGAAATGAAAAAATTAACTGTTTTATTTGTATCTCATTCAAAGAAACAATGTGGTGTTTTTGAGTTTGGAAAAAATATTTTTCATGCCATCGCTAGATCTGATAAATATCAAATCATTTGGGTTGAATGTGATTCTTTGGCAGATTTGAAACAATCGGTTGCTGTTAACAATCCATCAATTATTATTTATAATTATCATCCTGCTACCATGCCTTGGCTTTGCAGTCGTATTGGGCCTAAACTATTTAAAAATAATGTCCAGGATATAAAAGCGATTCAAATAGGGATCATTCATGAAATAACACAGGAAATTGCAGATAATGCAACATCGTATAAAAATACTTTTGTTTTAAGGGAGCGTAAAAATTTGAATAATGTTTTGTTTGATTTTTATATTGCTGCTGATCCTACTTTATTGTTACGTAATCCATTTGTATTTAAAACAGGTCGACTTTTACCTACGCATACCAATAATTTTCCAATACCTAAACTGTTGACAATAGGAAGTTTTGGATTTGGGACTCCAAATAAAGGATTTGAAAAAATTGTTGTTCAGGTTCAAAATGAATTTGATGATGCAATTATTAGGCTTAACATACCAGCTGCAGATTTTGGAGATGCTGAAGGGCAGAATGCAAGAAAAATTGCTGATAATTGTAGGGGATTAATTCACAAGAATGGTATTCAACTTCAAATAACGCATGACTTCCTTGATACCAAGGGGATTCTTGATTTTTTAGCTCAAAATTCCATCAATGTATTTTTGTATGAGGATTCGACTGTCAGAGGATTGTCAAGTGCAATTGATTATGCATTAGCAGTTAAACGTCCTTTGGCTGTTTCAAATAGCTCAATGTTTCGTCATATTTTGAATTTAAGCCCTTCTCTTTGCGTTGAGAATAGTAGTTTGGGTACTATACTTTCAAATGGTGTTGAAGGCTTACAAAAATTAAATAAGCAGTGGGATACCAATAACATCATATGGGAGTATGATAGAATTTTAGATGCTGCTGTTAGAAAGTCTACAAATGCTACTGTCACTAGAATGGGAATTGTAAGAACCATTCAGTCGAAGTGGAGAAGGTTGGTTTCAATACCGGACAAGTCTTTTACTTGGTTACGGAATACGAATGCTGCAACAGAAGATCAACTAGCAGTTGATAAAGCCATCAGCTATCAACCAATAGCACTGTCAAAAAATGATTCTCTTAATAGGATTTTAGATAATTCGGCACGGGAATTATATGCCCCCGTAGTAGAAAAATTATTTGAGATTGTGCCTAAAACAATGTCAAAAAAAATAGCGGAGGCAAATGTACAGCAAGCCTTTGTTTTTGATACAGTTTGTAGGTACCTAACTCAATATGCTAGTCCGAAAATACTTTGTGTTGGAAGCTATGAAGACACCGCTTCAATGAGTTTAATCAGAATGGGATTGCAAGTTGAGGAGATTGATCCAATGATTAATTATTATTTACAGGAATATGTGAGCAAGCCAACTACCCAGTTAAAAACGTATGATATTATTTTTAGTACATCGGTAATTGAACATGACCCCGATGATGAATCTTTTGTTAAATGCATCAATAATTTGCTTGCCCCAGGTGGTGTTGCCATTATTACTTGCGATTATAAGCAAGATTGGAAAAAGGGTGATCTAAAACCCCAAGTTGATGAAAGGTTTTATTCAAAAGATGATTTACAACATCGATTAATTTCCCATATGCCAGATTGTAGTTTAGTGGACCTGCCAAAATGGGAATGTCCTAATCCTGACTTTCATTATTTAGGTAAATATATCTATACATTTGCCACATTTGTAGTATTAAAGCATTCATAATTTGAAGACAGCTATTATATTTGGGGCTAAAGGCCAGGATGGTTATTATCTTTCACTGCTATTACAGCAGATGGAGTTTGCTGTAATAGGTATTGCTAGAAACGAATCAAATACGGATATAAGAAGTTATGAGTCAGTTGCTGAACTTGTAAAAACAACTACTCCCAATTATATTTTTCATCTGGCAGCCAACTCTACCACTCGCCATGACGCGTTGTTTGAAAACCATGCTACCATTAGTACGGGTACTTTTAATATTTTGGAAGCGGTTAAAAACTTTTCACCGCTTACAAAAGTTTTTATTTCTGGAAGTGGATTACAATTTGTAAACGAGGGTAAGCCAATTAAAGAGTCGGATAGTTTTGAAGCCCGTGATCCTTATTCAGTCAGCAGGATTCACTCAGTATATGCAGCAAGATATTATCGAAAATTGGGTTTACAAGTGTATGTAGGATATTTTTTCAACCATGATAGTCCTAGAAGAACCGAAAGGCATATGGCGAAAAAAATAAGTGAAGCTGTGAAACGCATTGCCAATGGTAGCGATGAAAAATTAGTAATAGGAGATATTAGTGTGATTAAGGAGTGGACTTATGCAGGTGATATTGTGGAAGGTATTTGGACATTGGTTTTGCAGGATGATATTTTTGAGGCTAATATTTCTTCCGGACTTGGATATTCTATTGAAGAATGGTTGAATGCTTGTTTCGCTGTTATCGGAAAAAAATGGCAAGATCATGTTGTATTGAAAAATGATTTTAGTCCAGAATATAAAACGCTTGTATCAGACCCCTCGATTATATTTTCCTTGGGCTGGTCTCCTAAAGTTTCGTTCAAGGAGATGGCAGAAATGATGGTGAATCAATAAATTGCGATGAGCCCAAAAAAAATTATACTGATTCAATTATATTCCAACGGGGATTGTCTTTATGCTACAGCTATAGCCAGACAAATAAAGCAAGATTTCCCAGGATGTCACCTAACTTGGGCTATTGCCTCCTTTTGTAAAAGTATCATTTTCAACAATCCATTTGTAGATGAGATTTTAGAAGTGGATTCGGTTGCCAAAAATGATGCCCCTGCATTAAGGACTTTCAAAAAGAAAATTTGTAATCAAAAAAAGGAAGGTATTTTCGACGAAGTCTTTTTTGTACATAATGCCGATACCAATCACGCCTTTTATGATGGCAGTATTAGAAGTTGCATTTTAAGAGCCTATTCCCATCCTATAACAGTATCTGTTCAGCCAGTTTTAAGATTGT
>CANJAW010000242.1:0-4767 GCA_947472215.1 Chitinophagaceae bacterium | reverse complement strand
CCAGGTAATCCTATAGCATCAAAAGATATATGATCAGTACTGCCGGTATTTTGAATAGTAACCGTTTTGGCCCTAAGATCATTGAATGGAGCAAACCAATTTTTAAAAATATTTCGAGCTGCTTCATTTCCCTGCAGATGAATGCCAAGAATTTTTCCGGTACCATAATCTAAATTAAAATACACAGAAAATTTATCATGCGCAGGTAATAACTTCATGGTTGCAGGATCCCCAAAAGTTTTCTTTATGTAGCCTCTTGATCCCAACAAACCCTGTTCTTCACCACTCCACAATGCAATGCGTATGGTTCTTCTAGGTTGTACTCCTATAGCTTTTAAAATTCGTACTGCTTCCATCATAACGCAGACACCTGCGGCATTATCAGTGGCGCCAGTAGCTGCTGGCCATGAGTCAAGATGGGCACCTAGCATTACTATCTCGTCTTTTAAATTTTTATCTGTACCTGGTATTTCAGCAATTACATTATACCCTTTGGTATCAGTCGATTGGAATTTTGTTTTTACATCTACCTCCATTTTAACAGGAGTATTATATCTCAATAAACGAACAATCATATTATAATCTTCAAGACCAACAGCAATGTCCAAAAAATTGTCTGGGTCCGAGATCTTATAAGGTCCCGCCTGTAAAACAAAAACGGTACCGCTATGATTTTCTGAAGCCGAGCTTAGAATAGCAATCGCACCTTCCTTTAGGGCCAGCTTTTTTAGTGTCATGAGTACTGACCTTGGAATACCATTTTGTGCGCTGTTTCTTTCACTTCGTCTACGCATAGCAGCGGTATCTTCAGCCTCCTTTATTTCACCCAGTATTTGTAAGTCTTCATCGGTACGACGAACAGCAGCTGGCTTATAACTTTGTTCAAAATTGATCAAATTATCGAGTATTAAAACCTTACCCTTCAATTTACCACGATAAGCGTCCAGCTCTACAGAATCTTTAGCAGAGATCAACAGCACTTCACCAGTTTGCGGTCCATTGGTACCTGCTGACCAGGTTTTAGGATACGCAATAAGCGACCGGTACCAGGGTGATGAGATGGCCACATAAGATTTTTCCAATTCCCATCCTTTTCCAAAATCACCCCATGGATCCAATTTGGAATTAACCAATCCCCATTGGGTAAATTGGTTTTTAGCATAATTGGCGGCACGCATAAATCCGGCTGAATTGGTAACCCTTGGACCACTTAATTCAGTAATGTGAAATGCGATATCCATTACTTTGGAATTTTGTAATCCTTCATTTCTAATTTTTGCCATTACTGCCTGGTCAATATTTTCTGTTTGTGCAAATACGAATAAAGGAAGTACAAAAAATAGGATTAAAGAAGAAGACTTAATAAATTTCATGAGCGTATATTTTTAATGATTGAAATAAAAAAAATTGATTGATGTTATTTTAATTCCGTCAATGCTTTGATTAGCACATCGAGTTCATCAGTAGATGTATATACATTGGGTGTTATCCGGCACCCTTGCACCCCAGCGGTATCAATTTGAGCTGTATAGATTTTATACTTACTAAATAATATATCCGCCAAATCAGCCGGTTTCATTCCCTTGATGCCAACATTTGCAA
Organism: Chitinophagaceae bacterium; assembly: GCA_947472215.1. Lineage (GTDB taxonomy): Bacteria > Bacteroidota > Bacteroidia > Chitinophagales > Chitinophagaceae > Ferruginibacter. The sequence goes on along the minus strand of CANJAW010000242.1, from coordinate 3,165 downwards.
TACCGCATACACGAGCCGGGTCGGACGGGGTATTTATAATAACATTGGGAAGATTCCGAACTTTTGAAGTCCAGTAATTTTGTAAAAAACGTAACCTGGCTTCCTTCCTTTCTGCTCCCAACAGATTGTAGAAATCAATAGCAGCATCAATGGCAAGATCGGTATGCGCAGGATGTGTTCCGATATGACCAAACCGTGAAATATCACCGGATTTTTTTTCGCTTTCCGCCATCAGCGGCCATACATTTCCTATATTTTTCTTATTTACGTATAATATTCCGCAACCCAGTGGAACACTCATCCATTTATGAAGGCTGCTTCCGAAATAATCGCAATTAAGGTCTTGAATAGAAAATTTAAAATGTGCAAACGAATGAGCTCCATCGACCATTACCTGAACTCCTCTTTTGTGAGCCATATCACATATTTTTCGGATAGGCAAAATCTGCCCCGTAATATTAATTATATGGGATACCATCATCAATTTTGTTTTATCTGTAATGGCTGATTCATACAGATTCACAATCTCATCATCTGATTGAGGAATATTGGGTACAGAGAGCAGTTTATTGATTACGCCATATCTTTTAGAAACTTGAATAAACATGTTGCGCATCGATCCATAATCCTGTTCAGCCATTATAGCTTCATCGCCTGCATTCCAATCGAGTCCGCTGATAATCAAGTCGAGTGACTCAGTAGTATTTCTGGTGATGATGAGCTCATCAGCACTACAACCAGCAACCTTGGCAAGTTTTGCAGCCATAGCCTTTCTGTTTGCAGCTTGGAAATTTCGCATATAATAGGACCCTTGGTAATTAACCTCCCTCACATGCTCAATAAATTTTTCCAATACTTGCTCAGGAAGGAAATTATAATATCCGTTTTCAAAATTAATATAATCGGGTTTAAGCCTATACCCTTTTCGGATAGAAGCCCAAAAACCTTCATCTTTGGCTAATTCTGTAAAAGACATTGCAGAAACATTTTTAACGGTTTGAGCAATTCCATCAAAGCTCAGCATTCCGCCTAACCCAGCAAAAGCTGCATTCTTTAGAAAAGTTTTCTTATTCATATTATTATTTCATTTTAGATTAATAATTAATTCCTGTTTATTTTGGCCATAGCTTAATTTTATTGTCTCCCAAACTTACCTTACTAAAGGGCCCTAGTTTATTTCTATTGGGCGCTCTTTTTTCATTAAAATAGTCACTACTAAAATCAACAGGCGAACCATCAGGATTTTCAAATATTGCTTCAGGCACGATAGCTTCACCTAAATCAAAACTGCTTATTAAACTAGTTTTAATAGTGGTCAAATCAGTACTCAATGGTAAGTACAAGTAAACTTCAGCTGCTTTTTTTTCAATTCGGATATTAGTTTCAGGAGTAGTAATAGCAACCTCATTTTTACCATACTTATAAGGAACTGCCCCATTTAAATATAGGTTGTTTTCAGATTTTACCGGCAATTTCACCTTCGATAATTCGGCAATAAAAAAATCCAATTGGGGCATTGCGGCTGGATAATCATCATAGATGCCTAGACCAAAATCCATTGTCCCTTTTTCCCTTTGGGGCCTGTTCGCCATTTTAAAAATATCATAAATAGGTGCCGGAGTTTTGATGAAAAGGTTGTTATAATATCGATCATCTCCCCCCTGTGTAGTCATTATTCCGGCTACTATGGTTGAGTGAGGGTAATGATAGGGTGTATACCTTTCGTTTTCTATGCCTTTACAAATCTGTCCGGCAAACAAATTATTAATAAAGGCAGTTCCTGTTGATAAGTTCCATACATTAAGATTAGATAAAAAACAATTGTTATCAATGATATGTGGACCATGGCTCACTTCTAGGTGAAAATCCATCCAACTATTGTCGTATAATAAATTTCTAGATATTCTTATACCCTGTGCCTGCCAGTCAATCCAAATTCCCTTAAAGGAATTGTGAATGCAATTGTCTTTTATTACTACATCAATGGGTGCATGCAATTTTATTCCTGCCATTTCAAAACCGCCCCATTGCCGTTTCGTGTAGATAGCATAAATATGGTTACCCAATAGCTGGCTGAAGATAGCGCCCATATTTCCGCAAATGCCGGTTTGCTCGCAATTGAAAATGATATTATTCCGTACAATATGCGAACCAACATTTTCTTTTGACCAACCGTTTTTTATTGCACTAAAAACTGTTTCCAACTGACTGATATGACCATTTTTTTTCTTGTAGACAGAGGAATAGTTTTCACCAGTACTTCTTTCTTTACCAAGACTTATTCCAGAACATTTTGAATCACTGATGGAATTATTTTCAATTATCCACCCCTTGCTCCAGTTGGGGCCGATAAGTCCCATTTGCTCAGCGGTGGGTGGTGCCCAGTTGGTTGCTGCCTGGCTCATTTTAAATCCACTTACCGTAATGTAATTAACCCCAATTTTTTTAGGAGAAAATACGGTTGGTCTAACATTGATTTCAACAAGCTCAATAGTGGGGTTAAACTCGTGAAAATTGACCCAGATAGTGGTAGTCTTGCTATTGCTTTGGCAATACCACTGGTACAGTGAACCCTCCTGATCCTGAGCTCCTTTTAAGGGCAAGGGGTCAAGTACTTTTTCAAGCGAATCAATTTCATACAATGATCTTCCATTCAGATACACTTCTCCGGTATGGTGATCCCTGCCAAAATTTTGAAACCAATCGGCAACGATTTTCTCCTTGTAGGGATTATATTCACCAAAAATGGCATTGTCCAAGGTTAGTTTCCAAACCCCCTTCTTTACTTTTTTCCATTCGGTTACAACTTCAGAGCCTTTAATAATTACCTCCTCACCTTCTGCTGCACGATATACAATTCGATTTAAGTCACTTGTTCCGCCAAATAATGGATTCACCCACTCCCGATAGGTGCCGGCATGTACCGTAATGGTATCACCGGCTCTTGCCACCATACAAGCTTGTGATATGCTTTTAAAAGGACTTTTAGCCGAACCCATATTGTCATTACTTCCATTTACACTAACATGGTATTCTTTGGCAAATGAACTGAAAGTTGCCAAAAAAAATATAGGTAAAAGAAAATAAAAGATTTTTGAATTCATAGTAGAACTTACGTGTAGTTTGTGAAAAGTTAATTTTTCTTTACCGGCAAGGGAAGTTGTG
>CANJAW010000241.1:0-4785 GCA_947472215.1 Chitinophagaceae bacterium | reverse complement strand
TAGCACTTTTTATTCAAGGGCACAAAACCCCTAATTTTCCAAATCGCCAAATAAAACTTTTTGAGGTTCGACTATTTAATACATCTTCGAAAACTCCACTACACCAGGAGCATGCCATTTTGGATGTAAATTTCTATTTATTCCCAACGGATGTTTTCGCCTATAAAAGCTGCTACTTATTTAATATAGTGGGTCTTTTGGGGTATGCTTTGTAGAGGATTTGTAATTTATTGTAGTTATAATAATATGAAATTGCTATTTATTGAATATACAATTACAGCTTTTATTTTTACCCCTTTTCGATTGCTATAGAATTTCTATTTCAGATCCTTGCAACATCTTTCTACAATAGCCTCGCTTTGAAAAACCTATTTCATGTTGAGCTCAGTTGGTTGGTAATAGTAAAATAGGTTTGGGCTTATGCTAAAATACCCCTTACCATTCTCCTTCCCACCAGCCCCAACACCATCAAAAATCCTGTTAAAAACCCTCCCAACAAAATCCCCTTGGTCTTGCCAAATTTTTCCTTTTTCAGAGGCAGTATCGGCCGGTCAATAACTTGTATCAAGGGCGTTTCTTTGCGCAAGGTAACCTTGGCCATTTCGGTTTGCTGAACTAGTACGGTAAGTATGGCGGTATTGGCCTGCACATCTACCTGCCTGCGGGCAGAAGGCACCCGCTGCACATTCAATGCCGGGTTGAGACCAAAGGTATTGTCGTTGGCAACAGCTACCCCCGTAATAGCGCCGTTGAGCTCCCCCCTGATAGAATCTGTCTGCCGCTCCAAAATGGCCATGTTCATATTGGCCTTCTTGCTTTTGGTGAGCACATAAAATTCAGATACTTCCTTGGCAAGGGCCTCGGTAAAATATTGGGCAAAAAGCTCATCGATAGATTTTACCTCTACGCTGATGATGGATATTTTTTTATCCTTTTGGGTAACTGTCAATCCGTTTTTTGCCAAGTCCTCATACATCATTCCCATAATACTATCCTGCACCCGAGTAAAACTGGCCCGATCGGCATTGGGTAAAAATTGGATATTTTGGTAGCCTTCTTTCTTTGCCCAGTCTTTCCGCCATTGAGCGTTTTGAATATACCATTCGGCAAAAGAGATGGTTTTGCCCTCAACGGTAACGGGGTTCAATAAAGTTTGCTCCACCATCCGGCGCGACTTAAACAGTTCCAACAAATTGGCGCCGGAAAAAATACCACCGGCGCTTCCGCCCATATCTATCCCAAACTGACTGGCCAGTCCCAAGGCGCCGCTCAATCCGCCACCGCCCGATTTTTCATCCTCCAAAACAAAGGATAAGGTAGCGGTGTAAATGGGTTTGTCATAAATGGCATATATTAAGCCGATACCTGCGCCGATGATGCTAATCACTACAATTACCATCCATTTGGATAATAAATAGGCAGTCCACTCTTTTAGTTTGAGGAGTAGGTCTTTGAGGCTGATTTCGTCGTCAGCGGATGAAGGGGATATGGAGGGGTCAGTCATGGTGATGTCTGATTTATTGATGTATGATTTATATGTCTGATGTGTGATTTAAATGTCTGATGTATGATTTTTTGATGTGTGATTTTTATTTCTGATGTATGATTTTTTGATGTCTGATTTTTTTATGGACAAGGATTATTTTTTTTCTGAAATATTATGCGAATTTAACCGGAACCATTTCAGTTATCATTCTACATTACTCAATAGCCGACAAGTATAAAAAAATCGAAAAATCAGACATCAAAAAATCAGACATCTAAATTGGTTATCCATTATCCAGTTCTCCATTGTTCAGTTCCTTAATTTAGGTACTTGGTATAATCCTTGCCAGTTTTTAAAATTTCCTCAGTAAATGGATTGATAGAATTATCGTCGGATGAAAAAGTATGTACTTCTATCATCGGATATTTACTTACAATTGAAGCGATTTTTTCAATATCCAACACACGAGTTCCTGAAAAACCTTTTGCCCAAACTGCCACATCAATATCGCTCAACTCGTTGGCCTTTCCAGACACATAAGATCCAAAGAGCATAATTTTGCTAGGTGCAAAACCGGCTGTCTTCAGATCTTTTGCGAGGCCCTGGATTCGGCTCTCTAGAGTTTTTGTAGTAACCATTGTAATAGTGTTTCCACTTTTTGCTGTTGAATTGGCATGTCTGATTAAGTGAATTGGCAATGGTGAATGGTGAATATTCGAATACATTATTGCTTCTTGACTATTATGCTAATTTATTCAGCATACTATCAGTTATTATTGAATGTAGTATTGCTAAAATTGATAAGTTATTAAATTTATTTCACTTACAATTTGAAATTGCTTGTCAGCAGTTATAAGTGGGATCCCCAGAGAAATTGAGGTAGCAGCTATAATAGCATCCGCTAATTTTAAGTGATACTTTTTCCTAAGATTTGAATAGAAACTCTTAATGCTGTTATCTATATTAATAACTTTACAATCACTTAAGAGCTGATTAATTGATTTTTCTTCCTTAGTTGTTAATTTGCTGAAACCTATTAATTCGAGTTCTGTGATTACTGATAAATAAATAATTTTCCCCTGAAGTATCTCTTCAATAGTTACATTCCCTTTTAATAGGTACAAGAAAATATTTGTATCAACTAAAATTTCTCTCCCACTCATTCCTCATTCTTTTTTGGATATTAAGAGGTTCTTCTTTTAGCTTTAGAATACCATTGTATCTTTTCGCATCAAAACCCGTTGACGAATTTTGATTGTAAATTTTTTTTTCAATTGCAGCAATCTGCTTTTTGCTGGCTCCTTTTTTTAGTACCGATACCATAGCTTCAAATTTCCTTGAATTTACGAATTTTAATTAATTGCTCAAAATAATGGATCCAATGTTAGGGAATTTTGAGGTCTGATTTAATGAATGAACAATTTTGAATGGCGATTTTGTGAATGGATACTTGGTGAAAGTTCGGTCATTTTACTTTTTCTTAAACAGAATGCAAAGTCGACCAGCACACTATCAGTTATCAGTTATCAATTATTTCAGTTATCCATTTTTCAGTTATCCATTATCAGCTAAGTATCCCAAATGCTTATACCAAGCTGTATTAGTGAGTTTCTTCAATACTTCCTTTTCTACTTGCATTAGTTTCAAAATAGCAATGCAGGCGTCTTTCAATGGCAAAAGTTCAAATTTTGCAATTTGAAAAACTACTTCCGAGTCGATTCCCTTATAATCATGGGCAATTCTGTTTCGCAGGCCCCCAATTTGATCCCATGCAATAAAAGCCATTTCCTCCTTTAATCGATCCTCTAACTTAATGGTTTCTTCCGCTATTGCTAACAATAAATGGCAGACTGCATTATACTGAACCTGATCGTCGGAATTATAAAAGGTCTGCTTATCGGAAAAATCTGCAGTATATAGCATGATCTTTTCGATACTTTCCAAAACGGTAAGCAGGTGTAAAATATTTTTATTAGAATACGACAATTCCCTCTTTTTGAATGGCCAATTCAATGATTGGTTCCACATGATTTTTAGATACTAGTTCAATCTTGGGCACCTGTACCAACTGGCTAATGAATTGCTCCAAATGCTGTAACCGCATGAGTGGCATCGTGTTCCCCATCGCTACTCCATACAATAAATCAACATCACTTTCCTCCTGCTGGTTATTTGTTGCATAACTGCCAAACAATACCAACGACTCCAACCCAAACCGCTCCTGAAAATGTGCCTTGTTTTGCTGAAGAATCTGTATGAGGGAAGGGGTGGAGGTCATTAATGGTCAATTGTGAATGGTGATTTAGTGAATGGCGTTTTAGTGAATGGTGAATGGTGACAATTCGGCCATCTTGCTGTTTCAGTAGCACAATGCAAACCCAACCAGCACACTATCAGTTTTCAGTTAACCAGTTTTCAGTTAAAAACACGGCTTCGCCCTTCTCAGTCCCATCCATTTGGATGGTTGATTGTTTTTTGCAGTTGGCCAGCGGTCAACCATTTTATTCTTATTACTATAGCTCACTAGCTATCCAGCACAGTATCATTTATCCACTATCAGTTATCAATTATCATATAGCACCATGCCTTCCCCCTTCCATCCTGCTGATTGCAACTGAAAGGTAACTTTTCTATTGATTAAACCCTCAATTTTGGGGACTAATTGTTCAAGGTAATCCTCGTTAATGGTTTGCCCTATTATTACCATATCGATGGTACCCGAATCGATGCCTTTAGCATAATTGCCTACTACTATCACTTGTTGCACCTCTCCCATCCGCTCCAATACCGACGCCAAAATAGTGTCGAACCCAATATGGGTGCGCACGATGGACTGTAATCTATTAAACAAAGGATGGGTGGGGTTGGCAGAATAGTCAATTTTTTGACCCTCCTCTACCCTAAAAAGATAGCCGGCCTCTACCAAATTATTGAGTTCCTTTCGGATGGCGTTGGTAGACTCACCAAACTCCTCCGCCAAGCCACGCAGGTGACCATGGTTACCGACATTGATAAAAAACTTTATCAATAGCCTTAAGCGGGTTTTAGAGGTAATAATGGTGTCGAGCATCCAGGGTAAAAATCGAATGAGTAACAAAAGTACTCATTCAATTTGAAAAAACGAACAATTGGACGAAAAAATGTTGAGGACTAGGTACTTGCGAGCAATATCTTCCTTTCTCCATTTGGCTTTCACCATTGACCAATTTAACCGCCGACGGGGCTCCTAGCCGCCGTCGGGGTCGTTACGGCGAACTTTTAATTCCCAGCGACGTCTCCCGGGGATACTCGCCGCATTC
>CANJAW010000240.1:0-4805 GCA_947472215.1 Chitinophagaceae bacterium | reverse complement strand
TTGGCTATAGTTGATTTGTCAATAACATTTGCAGTAATCGGTTTTTGATCAATTAAAGAAAGGGCTACTGCAATGATGAATAATAATGCAAATATTAAAAATGACAATAGCATATAATGCGGCCAAACAGTATATAGCTTAGCCGGAAATACCCATAAATACAATACGCCTATCCCCAAACTGATGGCTGAACCAATCGATAATGTAAAGTTTACTGCCATCCGGGTAGTCCGTTTCCAAAACACGGCCAATAGAAAAACAACTGATAAAGGTGGTGCTATAAATCCCAACACAGCCTGGAATACATCAAAAAGATTTAACCCTTTAATACTATCAATAGCTACCGCCATTAAAATTGCAAATAAACATCCAGCAATTACTGATAGCCGACCTACTTTTATAATCTGTTGATTGGTAGCAGCTGGATTTATCTTTTTAACATAAATATCTGTGGTAAAAACAGTACTCAAGGCATTGAGTGAAGACCCTATCGTACCAACAAGCACAGCAATTAACACTACAATCACCAAACCATTCAAGCCAGGAGGAAATATATTGGTGACCAAAGTCATATAGGCCTCACTGGGATCTTTTAAGTTGGGATACAACTCAAAACAGATAATTCCGGGAATAATAAACAATGGAAGCGACAAGATTTTTAACCAGCCTATAAAGCCTACACCCAACTGACCCTGTTCCAAATTTTTTGCACCCAATACGGACTGCACCATTGCCTGGTCAGTACAAAAGAAGGCAACAGCCGCAACAGGATATCCCAACAAAATTGCGTACCAAGGATAATTTGGATCACTTGCCGGACGAATAAGATTCCAATATTCTCGGGGAGCTTTGTGAAAAACAGCAGCAATGCCCCCTACTTTATGAATTCCTATAATAGTTATTAACAATGATACCGCAATGAGTAGTATCATCTGAAATACATTGACCTTCGCAATAGCTTTTAATCCGCCAGCAAATGCAAACAATCCTGCAAATAATACCAATGCGATTACAGATTGCCACATAGGAATACCTAAAATCTGACGAACAAGAAACCCTCCAGCAAATAATCCCAATGATAACCAAGAAATTAATATTTTAATAAGTGCATACCAAGCCAATATATTCCGGGTACCATCTCCATAACGGTTACCCATAAACTCAGGCATGGTCGTTACTTTAAATGCAAGGTAACGGGGGGCAAAAACCATGGCCAATAAAAACAAAAAAATGAAAGCGTACCATTCGAAATTCCCTGCAACTATACCGGTAGTATAGCCAATACTAGCAAAAGCCAATAACATAGAGGGGCCAACATTTGTACCCCACATATTAAATCCTATACTGGTCCAATTCAACGAATTGCCAGCCAAAAATAAGTTTTCATCATTGGAGCGTGTAGACTTAAAACTTACCCAATAACCAATACCTAATATTACCAATAGATAAATCCCAACCACTACAAAATCTAACGTCCCTAAATGATCATATATTTTCATATGGATATATTTGTTATTTAATTAAACCAAATTCCAGCATCTTGTAGAATTAATAGCCGCATTGCATTATCCAACTTTGAAGGCACTAATATTTGCGCCATTTTCAATAAAAGGCTCAGCCCAATAAAGTGGTGTTCCATCACTCTTTAAAATTGGCTCTGCAGAATATTGGACAAGCAATACCCTCCTTGATTTATTAGTAGAATTAGAACCACTTCTATGAAAACAAGTACTAGAAAATAATGCAACATCCCCTCCATTTAAAATCGCAGGGACACCGGGATTGTCACCAAAATAGCCAATTTTATCATTGGTTCCTTCTTGTAATACATGATCTACACGGTCTTTTGTAAGCGCATCTTTATAAGGCAACAGATATACGGTACCATTTTCAATATTTACATCATCTAATGGGCACCAAATAGACAAATAGGGTTGATGCTTAAAATCTAGATACCCAGAATCTTGATGCCAAGAAAATGTCATCCCCTTGTCAGCTGCTTTTACTACAAACTGTTCTAAAAATAAGTAGACTTGATCACCTAAAATTTTTCGAGTAATTGCTTCCAATTCTTTTCCAAAAATAAGGTCTTGCATGGTCTTACTATCTTTGTATCGTAAGGCGATAAAATATCGTTTACCCTTATGATTGATTTCATCCACTTCTACACCTTTACGATCCATCTCGTCATCCTTTTCCTTAATAAATCGTTGGCATTCGTTTTTTAGACGCTCCAAAAGTTCTTGAGGAATTACATTCTTAACAATGCAAAAACCTTCTTCGTGAAATTGCTTCAGTTGTTCATCTGTTATCATTGGATTTTATTTTTTAATTATTGTTAATTCAGTATTTATATAAAAATGCTCATTGGAAATCTTCAAGGCATTTCCAAATACCTTTGAAACCAGTATTTATTTCAACATTGATTGACTTTTGCAAATCCATTTCATCTGTACAACTCACCGAATTCGGATATAATGGGATCGTTGCCCCCTGTTTTACCCATACGGGCATATCTTCTAGTGCTACTGTCATCTTTTTTAGCCAACAATTTCCGATAAATAGCTCCCCAGTAAAAAAATTAACCCAATTACCAGCAGGCAAATAAACATCTCTTTTATTTTCTGAGTTCATGATAGGTGCTACTATAAAATCTTCTCCGAAATAATACTGATCATCTATATGCCAACACATTGTATCTGATGGATGCTGCAGTAAAAGAGCCCTTACTACAGGGTATCCTGAATCGGTAGTTTTTTTACTTTGCTCCAGAATATAGGGTAACAAGGCATAGCGTAGTTTCCACCATTTCCTTACCGTATCTGCAATTTTCGGATAATGATATGGCTCACGTTTGGAGGTTCCGTGATATCGAATATGAGAGGTGAAAACACCAAACTGGGTCCACCTTACGTACAGATCATCGGGGATTACTGCGTTCATAAAATCAGGCACCCCATGAAAACCTGGTACATCATGACTCCAAAATCCAAAACCAGATAACCCTAAATGAAGGCCCCCTTTCAATGAACCAGCCATTCCATCCCATGAAGCAGCAGCATCTCCACCCCAATGAATGGGGAAACGTTGACAACCTGCCCATGCAGCTCTAGCCCAAACCAACCCATCACCAGTCACCTCTTTTGTTACCTCAAAAGCTGCCTTTTGATACAGTAGGGCATACAAATTATTCAGCAATGCTGGCGTCATAGAATGATACTGGGCATCGAGATGGATTTCCTCTCCAAAATCAGTTTTAATGGCACAGATGCCCATTTCTAGAAGTTCCCTTAATAAATTTTTATACCATTCTACCGCTTTTGGATAGGTGAAATCTATTGTGCCAGCATAATCTAATGTGCTAAAATTTGACCCCCCTTGCTCAGCTATCGTGGTTCTAATACCCATATATTTATTGGCTTTTGCCTCTTCATATTGCGCAGCTTCTGCAGCAATATAAGGCATCTGCCAAAGGCTAACCCGATAACCATTACTCTTTAAACGTGCAATAAATCTCTTTGGATCAGGAAATCTTTCTGGATTAAATTTCCATTCACAAAGCCAATCTGTTTTAAACCAACCGGTATCTAAGTGAATAACATCACAGGGAAAGTCTTCATCTCGTAATCTAGCGCAAATTTCATTCACCTCCTCTTCCGAAAAATAAGTCATTCGGCTCATCCAAATCCCAAAACTCCACAAGGGTGGCAACTGGGGAAACCCTGTCAACTGTTTATAGCGATAAATAATTTTTTCAGGATTTTCATCCGCAATTAAAAAGATATCAATGATTGGCTCTTCCACTAATAACTGAACCGAACGGGAAGAGAAATCAGCAAGAGAAAATTTACAATAGGCTGAAGAATGTAAAAACAAACCATACATTTCACTCGATAAATAGAAAGGAATATTTTTGTACGTTCTTTTATTGTTTACACCTTGTCCATCTTGGTTCTTTAATTGAAAAGTATGGCCAGCTAAATCCATCTTGCAAAATCTTTCTCCAGTACCTACAAATTTTTCATCCGCATTAGCTTGAAAAGAGATAGTACTACAATTAGGTGACCCTAATCTTTCAATAAAAGCCAACGACATCGCATCAACACGTCGTGGGAAAAACTGATCATGACCACTTAATTTAATTTCTTTTACCCCATCAGGATAAAGACTTGCCTGGAAAGTTGCCACTGGGGGTGGAAGTAAATCGCTCCAATAATCAATTGTTGGTTCAGAAAAATCTATTCTCGCTTTAATTTTTCCTTGAATATCTTCTACTAGCCAACAATCATCCAATTTTTTAAACAACAAACTGGTTTCCGACAGTTCTTCGGTAATCGTTAACATAGGTGATTGTTCGTTTACAATTGCACCAAAACCTACATTTAAACGCAATACCTTATCGCCATAAGCACGTAAATGAACCTGATATTCCTTTCTTGGAATACTTTGATCTGGCACTATATCATTTGACAGCAGTTGTGCCTGAAATGGAACCGTAAGCACGATTCCCATTCCATCATTCTTTATTTCAATGGGCGTACAGGACCTCCAAAGTCTAGACACCCCTTCTTCTTTTGATAAATCAATATCAAAATCAAGGAAATCGAAAAATTGATGATTCGTTTGCTTCATTTATAATTAAAATGGATTGCTTAAAAAATGTGGACGCTTAATGCCACTATATAATTTATTTTTACTATTTTTTAAAATCGCAGTCGAAAATTTATTAATTGCTATAAAACGATTGCTACATTTTTTTTATTCAATTTGGTTTAGTTAGGAATACCCAGGTTTCTCCCTTCTTT
>CANJAW010000239.1:0-4812 GCA_947472215.1 Chitinophagaceae bacterium | reverse complement strand
TAACAAAAAACCCTATCCAGAAAAACTGGATAGGGCCTATAATAGGATGAGAAAAATTGCCTTCTTTTAAACCAACCCTGACGGGTATCTAGGGATTAAAACGGGCAAAATTTTGTATTGTTGGGTGGTGAGCAAATTCTTCTCTTGAATTGGATATTGCAAATAGACGATGGTAAATTCAATAAAGCAATACCACAAAGTGTTATTTTTTTAGCTATATATGCCATTTTTTATTGATTTTGCTGTTCTATGCTAAACAAAATAAGGCGTTTTCTAGTTTTCTATTACCATTTATTAGTCGCCCAATCAGCTCTTTTTCCGCTTTAATCAATTGTATTTCAAGTCTTTAAAACTTTCAGCTAATAAAAATAGGCTGCCATAATAAGCTTCATGTGTAAATTTCTTATGGAGGCTAATTGAAATCCTACCTTTCTATATTATATAATTGTTACCCCTCTCTTGCATGATGAAATATTGTTGGATAAAATCCTACTCTTGTACTCTAAACAACCGATGTATGAATTGGGAAATAATTAATAACGAACGATTTTCCCTCAGGGAATATCGTTTAATGGACCAGGGTGACTGTAAAGTAATTATTAAGTACAATCCCCGTCATCAATCTGCAAGAATCAGTTGCGGTAATCAACATCGTTTATTTTATTTCGAAAGTGCCGGTTCACTTAGCGGTAAGACGATTTTTAAAAATGAATATGGTATGGAAATTGGGCATCTAGTGCACGATAAATTTCATCCTAAAGATGGTAGCCTTCTAATTGACACTAAAAAATACCAGTACTCCTTACAAAGTAAGCCAGCAGAAGAATGGTCTATTTATGAAAACGGGCTGCAGATTCCTTTGTCAAGATTCAGCATATCAACCAACCAGCCTTCATCAAGCAATTTGGTTATTGATGCCAACTGTTGCCTGCTAGGTTTTTGCTACTTTTTATATTTGACAAATTCTGTGCAAAATATTTTACAATATTCTGCCACTGCTTTCTAGTCCGTATCTAAGGTTGATAAAAAACTTACTAGATTACGTATCTCTTTTTTGGTAAGAAAGTTTTTCACTTCCAGCATACTTGAGGCTGCATTCTCTCTTTTTATTATTTGGTTTTTTGGAATCACCTCATTCTTATTATTGCCCGCTTTTAAAGTTAAGCTATTGTTATTTTCACTTTCCAAAATTCCAGCATGTGATTGACCATTTTTAAGTGTAACAGTAACTACACCAAATCCAGGAGCCAATCGGGCACTTGGATTAATCAATGATTCAAGAATCAATTGCCGAGAAAGTCTTTTTGCTACCCCGTTCAAACGTGGCCCAGCATTACCTCCTTTGTCATCGTAAGAATGACATTTAATACACTGAGCTGCTTCACCTTTAAAAAAGAGTCTTTTTCCCTTATCAGCATCTCCTCCAAACAAGCTTCCGGCATAGGCTGCCGTTAGAGCGTCTTTCGATAATTTACCACTTGCTTTCTTGTACCTAGAAATTAATTCGGATGAACGACTGCTATCAATTGCCTCCGACAATTCCAGTAAAACATCTGCAGGAAGTTGATTGTTTTCCATTTGATGCAGCAATGATTCCAAAACGGGACGGGTATATTGAATAGATAATTTTCCAAGGGTTAACAACGACTCTTGTCTTTCTTCTATGGTCTTTGTTTGAATCACCTCCGAAAGCAATGAAACCATCAGCTCTTGTGATATGTTCATTTTTTTCAAAAACCCGATACCGGCTACCCTTACCATTTTATCCTTATCCGCTATCGCCATTTTAATGGCATCGCTTATTCTTTGGTCCTGCATGGATGCAATGGCATTTAACGCCTCTACTCTTACGGTAGCCGACGTGTCTTTTTTAAGCATTTCCATCAAAGTTGTTGCGCCCTCCTTGATAGTGAGCTTGCCGATTGCTTTAATGGCACTTGCTCTAACTACAAATTCTTTGCTCTTTAATAATTGAATGACTGCGCCACCTGCTTTGTTTTTCACCGCTAACAGGTTTCTTTGAATAGCTCCTCGATATCTTCCATCAACCCTGTCCAATACCGATGGCTTTGGCCAAGTGCTGATTGTTTCTATTGCCTCTGCCCTCATTTTTTCTGGATTACCCTGTTTTAGTGAATAGTCTATCAAGTTTTGCAGCGCCTGCTCATTTCCCACGCGCAGGTTGGCATTGATTGCTCTTCTAATTAAAGCCTCATTAGTAAAATGAGTCTTAGTAAGTAAATTTCCCAATTCGGGAAGCGACGCCGTAATTGAAAGGTCGTCATTGATAGCACGCGCTGCTTCTGTAACTACAAACTCATCCGCATCATTTAAAAATAGTGCAATCCCAGGGTTACTCATTCTTCTAAGTGCAACCACTGCAGCAATCCGCAATGCGCGGGAAGGTTGTTTTGATAATGCAACCAGCGGACCTGCTTTTCCTATCCTTGCCAATGCCAAACATCCCGCATGACGCAGATAAGCATCTTGTTCATTATTGTCTCTTAGCATCTCTATGATTGGTTGAATACCTGGTTCATAGGCTATTCTTCCCAACGCTTCGGCAGCAAAAAAACGGGTTCTGCTACTTGAGTCCTTTAATAAAGGAAGCAGGTATTTGCCTGCATCCACCAAGCGGCTATCTCCTGTCCATTTAGCTGCTTGGGATCTAATCTCGGCATCATGGTCCTGTAGCAAGGGAAATAAAAGCTTGCCCCATTTCTTATCCTTACGTGCCAGCTGGCTGATGCCCCAAATGGCATGAATCCTAGCTAATTGATGGGCTTTATCTCCCAGCACTTTTTCAAATATGGCAGCGCCTTCTGCACCGTTTTTAACTAATTCAAATTGTGCCTTTAATCTAACCCTCATATCCGCATTCATCAACAAGGCCTTCAGCTGCTGCAAGGAATACTTGGTTATATCAGCAGCCAATAACATTTTGGTTTGGGCCCTTTCTGCCAATGCCGCTCCTTTTATATCATCCATCTTCCAGATGCGACCATAATTTCTAGCATCCCATCCATCAATCCAATCTGCTACATAGAGTGCCCCATCTGGTCCAAAATCAAGGCCGGTGGCTAAAATTCCTCCTATGACCATTTTGTTTTCTCCTAGTTCAAAACTTGCCCCTTTGGGATTTAATTTAAAAGCGTAAACGCCGGATTTAGCTGGGTTACCCACAAACTTGGCTACAAAAAAAGTATTCTTATAGGCAGGGGATAGTGCCGTTCCAGGATTATACACAACCCCTGCCGGACCGCTAACAAAATTCGTAATACAAGGGGTAATATAAGCTGCTTGTCCTTCAAATCGGGGCATCCACATTTTTTCATCCATCCACACTTTATAGCCATTGTTGTCTAGGTCTCTGTATTTCCCATATTGCCAATTACTTCTCCAGCCGGCGTCTGAACCGTTTACAATATATACCAACCGCTCTTTTTCTCCTGCATGGTCTCCGTCATTGTCTTCACTGACCAAATTAGCATATTCATCAAATGTAAATTCGTGGGTGTTACGAAGTCCGGATGCAAATATTTCAAAATCGCTCCCATCAGGATTAGCCCTTGCAATAACACCACTATTAGGATATTCCCATTTTTTTCCTGTTTGGTCTTTTCCATTAAAGCCAATATCTCCAATTTGCCAATAAATCCTGCCGTCTGGACCCATTTCCACACCCGACATTCCATGACCACCAAATCCTACATGAACCCCAAAACCAGTAGAAATGGATGTTTTTTCATCTGCTATTCCATCACCATTATTGTCTTTCATTCTCCACAAATCAGGCGCCACCGCAACAAAAAGATCTTTCCCATTGACTAAAACCCCGCCGGCGACGTCGGTCACCTCATCATGAAAATCTTCCACCACCAGCTGAGATTTGTCTGCAACGCCATCCCCATTGATATCTTCTATACGAAATACTTTTTCCCGCTCCACTAGCATATCGCGCCAATCGTGGGAGCTATCTTTATTCAAATCTTTCAGCCATTTATTTTGATTGCTATTTTCAGGAGACAATGTTTTATGCAGAAAAGCCCTCTTATCATCAATGGTTTGAAGTTGAATGGAAGCAATTTCCCAATCATGGTGTCCTCGAATATCAAATTCAGAATTTATTTGCCGCTGGGTGGTGGTATAATACAGTTTTCCTAAATCATCTATATCAATAGCAATCGGAGAAATAACCAGTGAGTCGACGCCCCATAAACGCAACGACAACCCCTCGGCTAACTCAGGTTTGACCTGAGACTCTATGGACCTTGCCAACTTTACAACTGTACCAGAGTCCATTTGTTTAATGGCAAGGTCTGTCACCGTTGGCGTGCAATTAGGTAGCAATGCCGCTGCAGATAAAATTACTAATAAATTAAAAAGCAGTTGGCTTTTTTTCAGAATGGTAAGGACTTTTTTCATAATAGATTGACAGTAAATTTGCTCTTTAAAAATGTACCCCTCAATAAGAATACCGGCTAGGTGAAATGGTAAAAATTAATAATGCAACGGCTGGAAATAAAACCGGTGCATACTGTTTTATGTAGCACAATTTTATTTCAGCAATAAAAAGCTGCTTCCAAACATTGCTAATATATAATAGTTTGACGGTTTTTAATTAATAATCTGGCGAAGTTTTTCATTAAATAAAATTTATTGCTATGCCATACACCGTTTTTATAAGTTTCGAATGGCCGATAAAAGAAAAGCTGCGATAAATATTTCCCCACATCTTTCCACTCCAATTACGCTATTCGTACCTTTGCACTATGGCAAATTATTTAGACGAACTGAATGAGACGCAGCGGG
>CANJAW010000238.1:0-4813 GCA_947472215.1 Chitinophagaceae bacterium | reverse complement strand
TTGCAGCGGTAGTGCCGATAAAGGCTCTCAGTTAAAAAAGGTTTTTAAAAAATATATGGAAAGAAAGAATGATACAGGTGATTAAATTATGTATGATGTTATCAAAATGGAGGTAAATTAAAATGGAGAGAATTACAGCAACCTATTATATTGAAACTCCTTTTGCAGCCGAAGCGGCAGCGCAGGTGCTTGCGGGAGAGCAGTCCTCAGGCACTTTCGTGCCAGTACCTGGTGAAACGGAAGCGTTAAAAGCACGTTTCGCTGCTAGGGTTGAAAGCGTTCACCATATTGAAACTGTTGACTATCCTGCTATTCCGGGAGCTATAAGTAAAACTGGTAAGTACCATCGTGCGATGGTGAAAATATCTTGGAGCATTGAAAATATGGGATATAATTTGCCAGTTTTGCTTTCTACCTTGCAAGGGAATTTGTATGAAATAAAACAATTTACCGGGTTAAAATTAATGGATATTGAATTGCCAGCTTCATTTGGCCAACAGTACCAAGGGCCTGCTTTTGGTATTGAAGGGTGCAGGAAATTAGCCAGTGTAAAAGATAGGCCATTGATTGGAACAATTATAAAACCTTCGCTCGGACTTTCTATTCAACAAACTGCTGAAATTGTTCAAAAATTAGCAATTGCCGGAATTGATTTTATTAAAGATGATGAACTACTGTCTTCATCAGCCAATTCAAATTTTAATGATCGGGTTGACGCTGTTATGGATGTACTAAATCAGCATGCTAATGATACCGGAAAGCAAGTAATGTTTGCTTTTAACATTAGTGGCGAAATGGATGAAATGATGCAGCGCTACGACAAAATTGTATCTAGGGGTGGGAATTGTGCCATGCTAAGCATTAATAGCGTTGGGTTATCGGCTGTAAAAAAAATATGCGATCAACGCCAGCTAGCAATTCATGGGCATCGTAATGGCTGGGGAATGTTGAGTCGCCATCCATTGCTCGGAATTGATTTCAAAGCCTATCAAAAAATATGGCGGCTTTCTGGGGTTGACCAATTGCATGTAAATGGAATAGAAAATAAGTTTTGGGAAACGGATGATAGCGTAGTCAATTCTATCGAATCATGTTTAACGAAAATGTACAGTCATGCAACTGTCTTGCCAGTTGTTTCTTCAGGACAGTGGGGTGGACAAGCATTTGAGACTTATCGAAGAACTAAAACTATTGATCTTTTATACATGGCAGGTGGCGGTATTATGGCTCACCCAATGGGTCCAGCAGCAGGTGTTATAGCCTTGCAGCAGGCATGGTCAGCAGCAGTTGATGGGCTTAGTTTGGAAACTGCAGTTACGTTATATCCGGAGTTTGCAAAATCAGTTGAAAAATTTGGTAATAAATAATAACGTGAAAACAATTCAGAAAATATTATTGGCTTTCTATGGGGATGATTTTACTGGCTCTACTGATTCATTGGAGTTTTTAAGTCGTGCGGGTGCTAAAACGGTTTTATTTATTGAACCACCCACCTCAGCGCAACTTTTCATGTATCCTTGGTTAGATGCATATGGTGTAGCAGGAATGAGTCGTTCCTTAACTCCCTTGCAAATGGAAGAAATCTTATTGCCTGCCTTTGAAATGATTTTGCAATCCGAAGTACAACATGTACACTATAAAACCTGTTCCACCTTTGATTCATCGCCAACTATTGGAAGTATCGGTAAGGCAATAGATATTGGGGTAGCTGTTTTTACTAATCCAATCGTTCCCTTATTGGTTGCAGCACCTACACTTGGTCGTTATTGTTTGTTTGGTAATTTGTTTGCCCGAATGGGTATTGGCAGTAATGGGGAAATTTATCGGTTAGATAGACATCCTTCCATGAGTCAGCATCCAGTTACTCCTTCGGACGAAAGTGATCTTCGGCTCCATTTGGCAAAGCAAACTAGAAAAAAAATAGGGCTAATTGATATCCTTCAATTAGAAAAGGGGATAGCGGAGTTGAATGAAAATAATGCGACTGCTGACATTGTGTTAATTGATGCTTTGTACGATGAGCAGTTATTAAAAATTGGCGCTTGGATTGATGCGCAGCGCAAAAAGGATATGCCTTTGTTTTCTGTTGGATCATCTGCAATCGAAGTATCGTTGGGTAAAATATGGAATAAAAAGCAATTACTGCATCCTGTTACTGATTGGCTTCATCCTGGTAAGGCTTCTTCCTTATTGGTGCTTTCAGGAAGTTGTTCGCCCGTTACTGCTGCTCAAATTATATGGGCTAAGGCTAATGGTTTTTGTGAAGTGATTTTGGAGCCCATTGTATTCAGTAAATCAGCGGAGCTGTTGTTGGAGCCTTTTATAACAGTCGTTACTGATTTTATTCAAAGGGGAATGAATGTGATTGTACATACAGGGGATAAGCAGCCTGCTAATTTACCCTCCAAACTTGTTGGGACTGCCCTTGGATTGATTGCCAAGGAGATTGTGATCAAGGAAGGTATTCAGCGGGTATTGATTGCTGGAGGTGATACTAGTAGCTATGCTGCTAGGGCAATGGATATCTTGGCTGTTGAAATGATTGCTCCCCTTGTACCAGGTTCACCTCTTTGTAAAGTGATTTCAGAAAATAAAGCTATTAATGGATTGGAAGTCAATTTTAAGGGTGGACAGGTGGGTAACGAAAATTATTTTGAAGAGGTTTTAAATGGGGAAGTCCGGTTCTAGTGTACTGGTAATTTTTTTGAAAAAGATATTTATTTAATTAACACGATCACCATAAAAAATAATTTATGCAGCAAAAAACATTGGGTCTTATTCACACATCTGCCACTTTGGTGCCTGTTTTTGCAGAATTGTGCAATCAGTATTTACCCAACATAAAAGTATTTAACATCGTTGATGACAGTCTGATTAAAAATGTAATTGCCTGCAATGAACTAACGCCAGCTACGGCTAGGAGAGTGGTTAACTATGTGGGTTCAGCAGAATTGGCCGGCGCAGATTATATTTTAGTTACTTGTTCTTCTATTGGAACAGCAGTGGAAACGGCCGCTTCATTAACCAATGTACCAGTAATTAGAGTTGACCAGCCCATGGCCGATCTGGCGGTGCAAACCGGAAAAAGAATTGGTGTAATTGCTACCCTGTCTACCACCTTGCAGCCAACTTCTGATCTGGTAAGGCGAAGGGCTTTGTTTGCCCAAAAAGAAATCGAATTAACGGCTGTTCTATGCAAGGGAGCCTTTGAAGCGTTGATGAGTGGTAATACAATCGCCCACGACGCTATGGTGGCAGAAGCCTTGGGCGAACTTGTTAAAAAAGTAGATGTGATTGTTTTGGCTCAGGCTTCAATGGCAAGGGTAGTGGATAGTTTATCGATAGCACAAAAAAGTATACCAATATTGGCTAGTCCAACAATTGCCATTCAATACTTGGCAACATTATTATAACCCATGAAAAGAACAACCCAACTATTTTTATTAATCAGCGGCTTTGCAGTAATTGGAATGCTGATTGGTATTTATTTACATCAGGTAACCTTCTATAAATCTTTTGCTATTCTGGCTGCCGTTAGTTTGTCCATTGGATTGGGGGCTATCCCATCATTAAGGAATTATCGTTATACAGCTTGGATTATAGCTGCAGTAGTTGCGGGTATGATGTTTCCTGCAGCCTTTTCAAAATGGGGTTCTTTCGACCTAAGAAATAAATGGATGATACTCGCTGTTATTCAACTAGTGATGTTTGGAATGGGAATTCAAATGAGTTGGAAAGATTTTTCGGGAATAGCTCAAACAGGCAAAGGTGTTGCCATTGGACTGCTTTGTCACTTTTCAGTAATGCCTTTAATGGGTTGGTTATTAACCAAACTATTTCATTTTGAACCCGAGATAGCGGCAGGCATCATTTTAATCGGGTCCTGTTCGAGTGGCTTGGCATCTAATGTGATGGTATACTTGGCTAGAGCTAACTTGGTATTGTCTGTTATTGTAACTGCAATGGCTACCATGGCTGCCCCCTTTCTTACTCCTTTATTAATGAAGTTGCTGGCAGGCACTTTAATAAAAATTGATTTTGTAAATATGATGATGGAAATAATTAAAATTGTGATTGTACCCATCTTTGCTGCACTCTTACATGACTATTTAAAAACAGCTACTAAAGAGGGTAAAAAAATCATTCATGTTGTATTGATCATCGCCATTGTGTGGCTACTATTATTGCCATTTGGAAGCTGGACTTTGCTTCAATCAGTTATTGCATCATCGGCCTTACTTCAATCAATTGAAATGGGCAACTTCCTCTTAGGTGCAGTCATAGTGGGGGTATTGTATCATTCACTTTCTAAGCGCTTTAATCAATTAGATACCATTATGCCCTATTTTTCCATGATTGGAATTATCTATTTTACCACCGTAACAACTGCAGCTGGGCATGATAATTTACTGAATGTGGGGTTGCTTTTATTTGTGGCATCGGTCATACACAATGGAGCGGGTTACTTCTTTGGTTACTGGTTGAGTCGCTTATTTAAATTAAACAGAGCGGATGCTAGGACAATTGCATTTGAAGTAGGTCTACAAAATGGTGGTATGGCATCTGGCTTGGCAGGAGGAATGGGAAAGTTAGGTAGCGTGGGGCTTCCAGCAGCAGTTTTTAGTCCATGGATGAATATCTCCGGTTCTATTTTGGCCAATTACTGGAGAAAAAGACCGGTGGCTGATTTTATTTTGGAAAAAGAAAAAGAATAATTTTTATATTTTTTGGATGAAGAAGTTATGCGTTAGCAGTCGGATATTTAAAAATGGAAAGTTGGTATCTTTTGTTGATTTAGCTGAAAGGGATGGAA
>CANJAW010000237.1:0-4822 GCA_947472215.1 Chitinophagaceae bacterium | reverse complement strand
TACCCATGCTGAACTTGAAGCACGTCATGAAATTATGCTAGAAGCGTACATTAAAAAGGTACAGATTGAAGCAAGAACCATGGGTGAGTTAGCTACTTCGCTGATCCTTCCTTCTGCAGTTAAGTATCAGAACATTTTGATAGAAAACATCAATGGGTTAAAGGCAGCCGGTTTGAAGGAAGCATCCTATTCAAGTCAATTGAGTGTTTTGGAAAAAATAAGCAATCATATTAATGCCATGAGTACCGGGGTACAAAATATGATTGAGGAAAGGAAAAAAGCAAATGTTATTTCCGGAACAAGAGAAAAAGCAATTGCCTATTGCGACAATGTAAAAGGTAAACATTTCGACGAAATTCGTTACCATGTAGATAAATTGGAATTGTTGGTAGATGATGCACATTGGTCATTGCCTAAGTACAGAGAAATGCTGTTTCTTAGATAATCATCTTGTTGTGTTAGTGCAGTTGACTTCAATTTATTCAACAGTATTGATAGCCTCTTGTATCATAAAGGAAGTAAAAACCCGGTTCACTTTGGTGACCGGGTTTTTTAATGGTGAATGGTGAATGGTGAATGGTGAATGGTCAATGGTCAATGGTGAATGTTGAAAATCCCTTCCTTTCACTTATTTGACGCAACGTCTCCAACATGAGTAGATGAATGCGGAGAGAATGCCTGGGAGACATTGCTGGGAATTCAGGGGTGTTGGTGAATGGTCAATGGTGAATGTTGAAAATCCCTTCCTTTCACTTATTTGACGCAACGTCCCCAACATGAGTAGATGAATGCGGAGAGAATGCCTGGGAGAAATTGCTGGGAATTCAGGGGTGTTGGTGAATGGTCAATGGTGAATGGTCAATGGTGAATGTTGGAAATCCCTTCCTTTCACTTATTTGACGCAACGTCCCCAACATGAGTAGATGAATGCGGAGAGAATGCCTGGGAGACATTGCTGGGAATTCAGGGGTGTTGGTGAATAGTCAATAGTGAATGTTGAAAATCCCTTCCTTTCACTTATTTGACGCAACGTCTCCATTGCAAACCCTTTCCATTTGAACAGTCCTTCCATGGGACGTTGCGTTGCAATGACCAATCATTCATATTGACAGAATAGTTGTTCTTTTTTTAAAGGGGAGAATTTACTGCAGGCGATTTATACAATTTATATGTTCACTTTGTAATACTGCAGAAATTTGTTAATCCCTTTACTGCTTAAAAATATTTTTTCAAATATAAGAATACCTGTTACAGCACAAGTGATTCCTGCCAATACATCCAATACATAGTGGTGACTGGTATAAATCGCTGCCGACCAAATTCCGATGGCCACCAACGCAAACACTAGGTTTATCCAGCCTAATTTATTTTTTAAGCCAAAATAGAGTACGATTAGCGGGTAGGAAGAATGTAGGGAGGGCATTGCCGCAAATACATTGGAACTCTTTTCATAGAGATTGCCAAATACCCTGATATTAAAATAGGCATCGAACTTATATAGCCCTGCTGTATTCCCCAAAGTGCCTGGAAAAAAGTGGGTGCCATTGAGTTGGTAGTACCAAGGTGGTGCAGCAGGATAGGCATAATAAATAATAAAGCCTAGCATATTTACCAATACAAAAGTGAATGAAAAATGTAGAAACAATTCTTTGTCCTTAAAAAAAAGATAAGTTGCAAAGGCGAGTGGAACAGGTATCCAGCATAAGTAAAAAATACCGGCAAGTACATCCAAGAAAGTATTTCCATTCATCAGCCAGTATTCATTAGGGCTGATTGTTTTTCCGAGATAAGTGAATCCAAAAATTGATTTGTCTGTATTGTATAAGTCGTGGATGTGAACAGTGGTAAATGTGTAATTGGGAAAGGCTTTCATAGAGTCAAACACTATCCAGTACACAATGAAAATAGAAAAACCGGTGATGAATTTACGGGATGAAGTCGATGTGAAAAAACAAGTGTTCCAAATGGCAATCAATGCCAGTTGGTCCGTTTTAAACCCAATTAGAAAGTGGGAGAGCAGGAGATAAAAAATTGACAAACAGGCCGCAAGGAAAATACTATTGCGAGAAAATAATACTGTTCTTGCCTGGTTCATTAATTTTTATTGCGTTCGCTTGTAAAGTTGGATTGTAAAATAATATCCCATAAAGAGGAACTTACCCCATATCCTTTGGTTGGATCTTGGTAGTGGTGCAGCATATGGTGTTGTTTAATTTTCTTTAGCAGCGGATTTTTAAAATTGTGGTGGTGCATTGCATAGTGCATCATATCGTACACTAGGTATCCCAATAAAAATCCCGGAAAAAATGCAAACAGTAGTGGTTGAGGCAGCAATAAGGAAAACAAAAAGTAAAATAAGCTGGCTAGCGGAATACTTGCGGATGGGGGCATTACCAATCTTTTTTTGTCTCTGGGGTAATCGTGGTGCACACCATGGAATATAAAATGTATTTGCTTGCCAACAGCAGAGCTAGGATGGTAATGAAAAATAAAGCGGTGCAAAAAATATTCGGTGATGGTCCACACTAGCAACCCCGCAAGAAAATACCCGCCAAAGCTGAGCATTCCTATGTTGTAATTAATTGCTTGATAGCTAAAAAACAAAATGGCAGGAATGAAAATATATAGGGGTACTGTAAAATGAACTTTCGATAGGCTGTCGAATAGATTGTTCTTAAACAATTTTATCGAGTCCTCATCATTTGAAACGTAATTTTTTTTCATTTTCGTAAAGTATAATTCGGGTTCATTAAATTTTCATTCTTTCCTTCATCACAGATCGGCTAGTAGGGTCGATACCATAAATGTCTACGTATTCAATATTGGGTGTCCAAAAAGCACCTCCGTTAATTTTTAAATAGATACTAGTAAGTTCAGCAGTCTTTTGATTGATATTGGTAAAGAGGTGAAACTTTTTATCCGTCCCCATTCTTAGATACATTTTGTATTTTTTATAAGATACAAAAGTTATTTCATATTGGTTCACTGCTATTTTTTTTGTTTTTAGCCCATAAGCGAATTTCCTTTGTATATAGTTCAGGTCTTCCCGTTGTCCATCTTCTTGGTACCTTATCCAAAACCCATGAACGGGTTCTTCAGTATCAATTTCTCCGTTTTTGTAATTGAGCTCATATACTATGGTATTCTTATTAGGCGTACGCTGCAAGTAAAACAACTGTTTGCTATTTCCTGAGGGAATGGGAAATCCCTTTTCCTGGGCAATGATTGGTAAAGCTATGCTACATAGGAAAGCTACAATAAAAAACATTTTTTTTGGCTTCATAGATTAAATATTGTCGATTTTATCCAGCGCTTTTTTTGCAGCGGCCAGTCTGTTGATCGCTGTAATATTGGTAAGTACTGCCATAATGGTAATTGGCAATGTAAAAATAGTTATTGTTTCAAAAATTTCAATGGATGTACCTGGTAAAGTGTATTTAAAGTTTCCTCCAATGAAATGCCCCGCTATTCCACATAGTAACGCCGAAATGCCGATTAATAGTATGCGCTCCGGTCGCTGCATTAGTCCTCCCTTATTTTGAATCCCCAATCCTTCGCTTCTGGCCCTGGTATAGCTAACCATCATGGAACCAATCAGTGCAATAAAGGCAAATAAGGAGCTGAGAAAATAGTGATGGGCAACCAAGTAGTAACAAATGCCCATGAACAAAATTAATTCACTATACCTGTCAAGCACAGAGTCAAATAAGGCGCCAAAGGTAGAACTCATATTTCCCAGTCTGGCCACTTGCCCGTCCAGCATATCAAAGAGGCCGGCAAATAATATCAGGGCACCAGCCCATCCTATGTAGGACAAATCACCCCGATTTCCTTCCTCTGCTCCTAGGATAAATAGGATGGAAACCGCCACATTGAGCAGCAAGCCAATAAAAGTAATTCCATTGGGTGTAAAGCCTATTTTGATCAATCCTTTGACCATTGGATTGATGATGGTATAAATTATTTTTTGACCTCGGTCTCTTAGTAGTTCAGCAGCCATCACTTATTTTTTCATTGTTAAAAATCAAACGCAACCCTCGTTCTGATTCCCCAGATAGATATGCCAGGGTTATCAAGATAAGACAAGCGTTTTACAAGGTCAACCCTTACGAATTTAAAAATATTGGCCAGTCCCACACTTACTTCCAGATAGGGTGCTTTGCTGAGTGCGAAGGTAGTTGGGTGGTTCAGTAATTTATCAGTAGGGAACTTTAAAAGACTATTCGTTTTAGCGGGATTGTTCTCATCTCTTACTCCACCATATAATATTTTTCCACTCACCACTTCCCTTAACTTCAATTTTTTAATCAGCGGTAACTTATTAAGGAAAAATCCGTTAAAATGAATATTTACACTGCCTGCCGCATATTGATCACTCACAAATTCCATGAAATTCATCAGATTGTAAGAATCTAGTTGGTACGAATAGGTTTGGTTGGCTCTATGGATGGTAAGCAAAGGGAAGGGGAGTTGGCCAAAAATATGTCCCCCTTCCAAAGTGGCATCTACATAGCCGAGTTGCGAAAGGTAAAATCTTTTTTCCATGCGCAGACTAAGGTTTTGGTAGTTGTATTCACCTTTCATCAGCCCTTTTACACCCGCAATAAAACGTAGGCTAAAAATCGGATATTTATTAATGATCGGTATCCGAAAATTTTTACCTTGATAAAATTGTTCGTTGGGTGCCCACCTGATTTCGCCTGATAATTCGGTGGTGGTAATATCTTTTAGCATTGAAAGATCTGCCGTCTTTTGAAAAGCAATATCGCCAGCAGGCGTTTGTTTCCAATTTTTAAATCCTACCGTATAACTGATGTTTTTC
>CANJAW010000236.1:0-4832 GCA_947472215.1 Chitinophagaceae bacterium | reverse complement strand
TTGTTCTTTCAAATTGGTGACTGCTTTCCAAACCTCTGCATTAATATAGATCTGCTGGGTAATATTATGCTCGTATTCACTACGAATGGTTTCTATCAACCCTGCTTGCAGTTCTGCAGCTGTTAGGATGGTGGAGTGCATCCTGGTTACAAGGTTTTTTAAGGAAATCCTGTCAGCCAATAAGGCAAGTCTTTCATAGGCTTGCAAAATCAGCTGCCCGTTTACGGCTTTTACAGGCTGTTTTGCCCCAAGTTCCCTTTTTACTAACCGAAGCTCAGTCATCAAGTAAAAAACTAGTCCAATGATGAGAACGGTTACTATTCCTTGTATTTCTACAATTCCAACTTCAAATAGTAGCATGTTTTTTTACAAAAATACAACAATAAGGTACTAATATTTTCCTTCTTTCGAAAAATCGGGGTAACGGCATTTTTTAAAAAAATGATACCTTTACACAAATAACATTGAATTTATGGAAACATTGATAGCTGCTCCCATTAGTTTAACCCCCGGGGCAAAGGAAGAAGTTAGGCGCTTAATGAATGAAATTGATTTTGACAAAAAAAATTTACTGCGCGTAGGGGTAAAAGGTGGAGGATGTAGCGGAATGACCTATGTGTTGGGCTTTGATATACCTACAGACAAAGATGATCATTTTGAAATAGAAGCTATTCCCTGTATCATGGAAAGGTCGCATGGTATCTATTTAATGGGGATGGAAGTAGATTGGCAGGGCGGCTTAAATTCGCGCGGATTTACCTTTAAGAACCCCAATGCGAGCACTACTTGTGGGTGCGGCACATCCTTTGCTGTTTAATCATTAATTGAGCTCTAAAGCAAGCAATTCAATTCGTTGTTCATACTATCAATAAAAAACCCGTTCAATTGAACGGGTTTTTTATTGATATATCGTATGATTGTTAAACTAAGCTTTCTTTGCGGCTGGTTTATCACTGCTAATCAATTCGGCTTCTCCTAGTGCCTTATCTTTTGCAAAATCCACCAAGATAGGGGCTGCCACAAAAATAGAGGAGTAAGTACCTGTTACCACTCCAATTAACATGGCGAATGCAAAACCTCTTGTAACCTCTCCACCAAAGATGAATAAGATCAATAGGGTTAAGAATACGGTCAGTGAGGTCATTACTGTACGACTAAGTGTATCGTTGATAGCACGGTTAATGATATTGCCCTTGTCGCTTGCTTTGGATCCCTTGCTATATTCGCGGATTCTGTCAAATACAATAACGGTATCATTCATACTAAATCCAATGACCGTTAAAATAGCAGCGATAAAATGCTGATCGATTTCTAACGGGAAGGGAACCACGTTTTTAAAGAAAGAGAATACCGCCAACATTACAAGTACATCATGTAATAAAGCTACAATCGTTCCAAAAGAATATCTCCAGTCACGGAAACGGATAAAGATGTAGATGAAAATAGCCAGTAGTCCAAAAATAATCGCCTTGATAGCACCTGCTTTCAGATCTGCCGAGATGGTAGGCTGAATGGTTTGTGAACTTTGTATGCTGTTTTTAGAAAAGTCAGCATAACTGATATTGGGAAGTACTTTCTTTAAGCCTTCATATAATTTGGTTTGAACTGCATCATCTGCATTCTCTTGGCCAATTAAATAAGAAGTAGTGATGTTTAGGTGTTTATTGTCGCCAACGGTTTTAATGATTGGGAAATCACCTTCAAGAGATTTTCTAAGGTCATCTTGAACTGATTCATTGGAAACCGACTGAGGAAATTCAATCGTATAACTGCGTCCACCCTTAAATTCAACGCCATAATGGAAACTATTGAAATAAGATCCAATTCCAAGTAATAGTACAATGATGGAAATACCGTAAGCCACTTTTCTGTATTCAATAAATTGAAATTTGGCATGTTTAAACACTCGTTTTGATACACCGGTAAAGTAATTAAAGTGACGATTTTTATTGGTCCAGAAGTCAGTGATGAGCCTAGATACTAATATTCCGCAGAATAGGGACAACAGGATACCAATGATTTGGGTAGTTGCAAAACCTAATACAGGGCCTAATCCAAAATAAGCTAGGATAATGGCGGTTAATAAAGTGGTAACGTGCGCATCAATAACGGGAGCGAGTGAACGCCTATATCCGTCATTGACAGCTTGTGGGTATGACTTACCTTTTGTTAGTTCCTCCTTTATTCTTTCAAAAATAATTACATTGGTATCTACTGCCATACCAATGGTTAACACCAAACCGGCAATACCTGCTGCGGTCAAGGTGAATCCCATTGCGCTCAATACACCTATTGTAAATAGCAAGTTCAGGATAAGGGAAATATTAGCAACCCATCCTCCACTATTATAATAAACCAGCATAAGGCCGAAAATAACTAGGAATGCAATTCCAAAGGCCATCATACCGCCATTTACAGCCGCTTTACCTAGGGTAGGGCCTACAATTTGCTCAGCAACAATTTTTGCCGGAGCATTGGTTTTACCTGATTTTAAGATATTGGCAAGATCCTGTGCCTCTTCGGTAGTAAAGCTTCCAGAAATTTCGGAACTTCCTCCTTCAATTGGCCCATTTACATTGGGAGCAGAGTAAACAATCTCATCTAGTACAATGGCAATCGGACGGTTGGTATTGTCTGTAGTTAATCTTGCCCAAGTTTTTGCACCTACAGAGGTCATTTGCATTTTGATAGAAGGACGGCCTCTGTCATCAAAACTTTGACTTGACTCTTCCACACCTTCACCTTCTAATTTTGCCTTATCTGTTCCTGGTACCGTTTTAATAGCATATAAAGGGTAGTAGCGAAGTCCACTTTTTGCTACTCTCTCTTCTACACCTAATAAAAACTTCATATCTGCGGGCAAACTGTTTTTAACTACTTCCAAATTCATGTAAGAATTAAAAACACCGGTATCTTTTAAAGCGATACTGCCAATAGCAGAGTTATAAACTGGTCTTCCTGTTTTTGGGTCTTGCTGACCTTCAATTGGATTGATAACCTTAAAAAAGGCGTTTTGATTGGCTGCTTTTTTCACAGAGTCAACCACATTTTTCTTTGAAGTATCTGAAGCACTCACACCACTTAAATAATCACTTACTGCCTTGTCTGCAATTTGAAGTGGACCAGCAAGTTCACTGATATTATATACTTCCCAGAACTGAAGGTTGGCACTTGCTTGAAGCAATTTCCTAACCCTATCCTTGTCTGTAATGCCCGCCAGTTCTACGTTGATAACACCTCTGTTCTCATCTAGATTGATGGTAGGACTAGCTAAACCGAATTTGTCAATACGCTTTAATAATATTTTATAGGTTTCCTGAATGGCACCTTTGGCAGTTATCCGGATTTGGTCAACTACCTTATCATCACTATCAGTAATTTTAACTTGCTTACCGGCTCCTGCAAATAGAGAAGTCAGCTTTGCTCCTGGATTTTGTTCCTTGTAAGCAGCAGTAAACAAAGTGATATAATCAGTATTGCTACTTATTTTTTGGGCATTGGCCGTTTGAATGGCCTTTACCAATGCTGGATCTTTCGGATTGTTGCTCATTGACTTCAATAAACCTTCAAGGCTTACGTCCATGGTTACACTCATTCCACCCTGTAAATCCAGACCAAGTTTCAATTCATTTTCTTTACACTTTTGGTAAGTGGTTCCCACTATCGGGTAGATGCTTTTATCTCTTGTACTGTCCAGTAGACGTTGCATTCTGCTTTTTACAAGCAGATCTTTATCTTCGCCCTTTACATCGGGGAATTGTGATTTTACAATCCTTTCCGCCTGTACTTTTATCTTGCCTTCGTAATTTTGTATTACCCAGGTATAGGATAATTCCCAAAGGGAGATAAAAATTAAAGCAATGGCGAAAAACCAAACTAAGCCTTTCAATTTCATAATCGGTTACTTTTAATAGCTACTTTGTTAATTTTTTAGAAGTCCGCAAAGATAGGGGAAAAACTCTTTGAAGTAGTTGGCCGGTTATTTTAGATTTTTCATCACTTTTGCAAGTAAATTGTTAATATGGGATTAAATAAACCGCTCAGTATCGTTCTACTTGCCAGTAGCTTGTTTTTTGTCTCCTGTTCGGTAACTAAAAAAACACCCGCTCCGGTAGCTGAGACCCCGGTTATCCCCCCTATAGTGGTGGTTAAAGATATTATTCGAAAAGATGCATTTTTTGAAGATCTATTGGGTCAATATCCCCAGTACTTTAATCAGGTACTTACAAAACGCAAAGACTGGAACGTGCAAATCATCTATACAGCGGTGGATAGGGCTATCAATGGTGATCCTGTACTAACCAATTATAGTTATAATCTCAATCCTAGCCAATATTTTTATCCAGCCTCCACCGTGAAGTTCCCCATAACAATATTGGCCTTACAAAAACTCAACGAGTTGAAAATAAGCGGTTTAAATAGGAATACTACTTTCATAACGGATCAGGCCTATAGTGGTCAAACGCCGGTATACAATGATCCTAGTACACCCAACGGAAATCCAACGATCGCCCAATATATTAGAAAAATATTGATGGTAAGTGATAATGACGCTTTTGACCGTTTGTACGAATTTTTAGGTCAAGATTACATCAATGAGCAATTACACAAAAAAGGATATGGCAATGTTCAGTTGTTACATCGCCTAGGTATTTATCTTTCGCCGGATGAAAACCGACATACCAATCCGGTTAAATTTTTATCGGCCCAGGGAACTACGTTGTATGCTCAATCAATGCAGTCGGCAACTCGGACCTATTCGCTGCGTAAGGATTCTGTCGGCAAGGCTTTTTATTGGGGAGGGCAGTTAATCAATAAGCCAATGGATTTTT